>NZ_DCOI01000043.1:0-96839 GCF_002322895.1 Empedobacter sp. UBA1574
TGGTTTTGTCATAGAAATCAGTATGACAACAAAAAATCGTAAAACTTATAACGTTTAACCTAAAACATAAAACACAAAAAAATGACTTTTCAAGAACAAATAAAACAAGGTATTCCTTCTGTTTTGCCTCAAAAAAAAGACAGAGATCCTAACGTAAGTCACGCACCAAAACGTAAAGAAATATTATCGGAAGACGAAAAAAAGTTAGCATTGAAAAATGCATTGCGTTATTTCGAGCCAAAAGATCATGCTGAATTAATTCCAGAATTTAAACAAGAATTGGAAAATTTTGGACGTATTTACATGTATCGTTTGATGCCTGATTATAAAATTTTCGCTCGACCAATTACAGATTACCCAGGAAATTCAGAACAAGCAAAAGCAATTCAGTTAATGATTCAAAATAACTTGGATCACGCAGTTGCACAACATCCTGAAGAGTTGATTACTTACGGAGGAAATGGCGCAGTTTTCCAGAACTGGGCGCAATATTTATTAACAATGAAATATTTGTCTGAAATGACAGACGAACAAACATTGGTGATGTATTCTGGTCATCCGATGGGTTTATTTCCTTCTCACAAAAACGCTCCACGTGTTGTTGTAACGAATGGAATGGTAATTCCGAATTATTCGAAACCAGATGATTGGGAAAAAATGAATGCTTTAGGCGTTTCTCAATACGGACAAATGACAGCTGGAAGTTATATGTACATTGGTCCGCAAGGAATTGTACATGGAACTACTATCACAGTTTTAAACGGATCTCGTAAAATAGATGATAACGGAACAGCAGGAAAATTATTTGTTACGGCTGGTTTAGGCGGAATGTCAGGTGCGCAACCAAAAGCGGGAAATATAGCAGGTGTTGTTTCTGTTACTGCCGAAGTGAATCCTGCTGCGACATACAAACGTCATGAACAAGGTTGGGTGGACGAAGTAATTACAGATTTAGATAAATTGGTTGCTCGTGTTCGCGAAGCCAAAGAAAATAAAGAAGTTGTTTCCATTGCTTATGATGGAAATGTAGTGGATGTTTGGGAAAAATTTGATCAAGAAAATGTTTACGTTGACTTAGGATCAGATCAAACCTCTTTGCATAATCCATGGGCTGGCGGTTATTATCCTGTTGGATTATCATTTGATGAAGCCAACGATATGATGGCAAACAATCCTGAATTATTCAAAGAAAAAGTTCAAGAATCGCTGCGTCGTCATGCAGATTCTGTAAATAAACACACAGCAAAAGGAACGTATTTCTTCGATTATGGAAATGCCTTTTTATTAGAAGCTTCTCGAGCTGGTGCAGATGTAATGGCAGAAAACGAAATTGATTTCAAATATCCATCTTATGTACAAGATATTATGGGACCAATGTGTTTCGATTTTGGATTTGGACCTTTCCGTTGGGTTTGTACTTCAGGAAAACCAGAAGATTTACAAACAACAGATGAAATTGCTTGTCAAGTTTTAGAAGAAATCATGCAACATTCTCCAAAGGAAATTCAGCAACAAATGCAAGATAATATCACATGGATAAAAGGTGCACAAGAAAACAAATTAGTTGTAGGTTCGCAAGCTCGTATTTTATATGCAGATGCAGAAGGACGAATTAAAATTGCGAAAGCGTTTAACGATGCAATTGCGAAAGGTGAAATCGGACCAGTTGTTTTAGGTCGTGATCATCATGATGTTTCTGGAACAGATTCTCCATTCCGCGAAACTTCTAATATTTACGATGGTTCAAAATTCACAGCAGATATGGCGATTCACAATGTTATTGGAGATAGTTTCCGTGGCGCAACTTGGGTTTCTATTCACAACGGTGGCGGCGTTGGTTGGGGAGAAGTTATTAACGGTGGATTCGGAATGTTATTAGATGGATCTTCCGATGCTGAAAATCGTTTAAAATCAATGTTACATTGGGATGTGAACAACGGAATTGCTCGTAGATCTTGGGCAAGAAACGAAGAAGCTATTTTTGCTATAAAACGTGCAATGGAAGATGAACCTTTGTTAAAGGTTACATTACCAAATATAGTGGATGAAGAATTATTGTAAATAATATATCAAATTAAAAAAGCATCTCAATTGAGATGCTTTTTTAATTATTATTTCTCTACTTCATTATTTTGACTCATCTGATTAATTTTATCAATTTTCTCTTGAAGTTCTTTTGGAGTAAGTACTTTTTTAGGAATTAATTTAATAAAATCTGTAGACTTTTTCTCTTGACTAATCTCTTTCAAAAAATATCTTTTTTCCATCTTTCCACCACCCTCTTCAACTTTTTTAAACTTCTTAAATAATTCTACTACAACAAAGTTTTTGAACTGAAAATAATAAGGGCTTACCGTAATTCCATTCATTTTTGCTAACCAGATTTCGTAGTAAAACTCATCATTTTCGAAGATAAATTTCTTAGCTTGTAAACCTAAAATTTCTTTCATTTCCTTTGTAGGTTTCAAACCTTCTATCTTAATAGAATCCACCACATACGTATCACCATATTCAGCAAACTCATATGATTTATTATGTTCAAAATCGTTTAGTAACCAATTTGGTTCTGGATAAATTCGAACCGCATCATTCTGAGAGTTCTTTACTTTCTCTATTAATTTGACAAAAGAATAATTTTTAGAAGCTAACACTTCAAACTCATAAGATTCATTAAACGCGTTTACTATTTCTGGCAAAAAGTCTTTTGGTGTATTTTTCTTCATTTCATCATTGAAAATTGTTTCTTGGTGGATATCATACAAAAAACGATACGTATTTTCTTGTCCAAATAAATAAAAACTAATTCCAAAAAGAATGATGAATAAATGTTTTCTCATATTACTATTAATTTCCAAACAATTATATAAATAATAAGTATTTAACTCTTATAACAAAATCACAACTATGTATTAAAGTTTTAAATATAAATTTAACATTCAATCAATAATAAAAATTTACAAAACATTATTAATCTATGTTAATTAATACGTTACCAACTTCTTAACCTACATCAATATAATCAACTATTTAGCTTCGTAAATTTGTATAACAAAAATAAAAACATATAAAAAAATCATTATGAATACAAAAAAAATAGAAGCAGTAATTGCGCCAAGAGAGCCACATTTTGTAGGAGACGGTTTTAGAGTTCATAACTTCATTCCAAGTGGATATCATTTAGATATGAGAAGAATGGATCCATTTATTATGTTAGATTACAATTCAAAATTTCATTTTCCAGCAACAGACAAACCAAAAGGTGTTGGTGTGCATCCACACCGTGGTTTCGAAACGGTTACTATTGCTTATCAAGGAAGCGTTTCTCATCATGATAGTTCTGGTGGAGGAGGAACAATTCATCAAGGAGATGTACAATGGATGACAGCAGCTTCTGGTGTTTTACACAAAGAATATCATGCAGAAGAATTTTATAAACAAGGTGGAATTTTTCAAATGGTTCAATTATGGGTAAACCTTCCTGCAAAGGATAAAATGAGCACTCCAAAATATCAGGCGATCGAACATAAAGATATTCCTACTGTAGAAGTTGAAAATGGTTTTATCGAAGTTATTGCTGGGGAATACAACCAAACAAAAGGTGCTGCATCTACCTTTTCTCCTGTTAATATGCTGAATGCAAAATTGAATGAAGGCGGAAAAGCGAATTTTAGTTTTCCTGCAAATTACAATACCGTTTTATTGGTTATTGAAGGTGAGGTGAAAGTAAATGAACAAGAAATTGTTCCAACAGATCATTTATTATTATTTACTAACGAAGGAGAAGATTTTACAATCGAAGCAACTGAAAATAGCATTGTACTAATTTTGAGTGGAGAACCTCTAAATGAACCAATCGCTTCTTATGGTCCTTTTGTGATGAATACACAAGAGCAAATTCGCGAAGCTTTTGAGGATTTTAATAACGGAAAATTTGGTACTTTAGAAGATTAATAAACAACTTCAAAAATAAAACTGATGGAAATTAAACAAATTGATGATAAAAAAAATGGAGCTTTTGTCGTTTTAGATGGCGATAAAAAAGCTGGAGAAATGACATATGTTTGGGCTGGTGATGATAAAATTATTATCGATCATACAGAAGTTGACGAAGCTTATGGCGGACAAGGTTTAGGAAAAAAAGCTTTATTAGCCTTGGTTGAATGGACAAGAAATAATAATATAAAAGTAATTCCTTTATGTCCTTTCGCAAAAGCGCAGTTTGATAAAAATCCAGAAATTAAAGACGTTTTATCATAAAGTTTTCTCTTAAAAATACAAAAGGAACTCGAATCGAGTTCCTTTTGTATTTCTTAATATCCCACTGCTTTGTCATCTCCTCTTGGATCTGCACCAGCTTGATATGTTCCGTTAGTGTTGACCAAAATTCCTTCCACACGCCCGTAAGGTTTACGTTCTTTCAATGTATAACCTTTTTGTTTTAACGATTCACGAACGTTTTCTGAAATTGCATTTGGCTCATAATCGATTTGGTCTGGCAACCATTGATGATGAAATCTTGGTGCTGCAACAGCTTCTTGCATCGTCATTCCGAAATCAACAACATTCAAGATGGCTTGAAAAACTGACGTTATAATTGTAGAGCCACCTGGCGTTCCCACAACCATAAACAATTTACCATCTTTCTCTAAAATAGAAGGCGTCATCGAACTTAACATTCTTTTCGAAGGTTCAATCGCATTAGCTTTTCCTCCAACTAAACCATATAAATTTGGTGTACCTGGTTTTACAGAAAAATCATCCATTTCATCATTCAACAAAAATCCTGCACCTTCTACTACAACCAAAGATCCATAGGAATTATTCAAAGTAGTCGTTACAGAAGCCGCATTTCCATCTTTGTCAACAATTACATAATGCGTTGTTTCCATTGACTCTTTACCAATTATTTCTCCCGCTTTAATTGCTGAACTTGGTGTTGCTTTATCAAACGAAAAATCTTTCATTCGATTTACATTATAACTTTTATCCAACAATTGTTTTTGCGGAACTTTTATAAAATCTGGATCACCTAAATGCTCTGCGCGATCAGCATAAACGCGACGCTCTGCTTCTACCATCACTTGAATTGTAGAATCTGCTTGAAATCCCCATTTGTTGATTGGATAATCTTCGATTGATTGAAATAACGAAACCAATGCAATTCCTCCACTTGAAGGCGGCGGCATCGAAATTACTTTAAGACCTTTATAATTTCCCGAAACTGGCGTTCTCCAAACCGATTGATATTGTTTTAAATCTTCGTGCGAAATAATTCCGTTTCCGCGTTTCATTTCTTTCACTATTAAATCAGCCGTTTTTCCTTCATAAAAACCAGCACGACCTTTTTGTTGAATTAATTTTAATGTATTTGCTAATTCTTTTTGAACCAACAAATCTCCTTCTTTCCAAGATGATTTAGACGTTAAAGCATTCGTTTTTGAATTATATTTTACAAAATCATTATGCTTATTTGTCAGTTCGCTCGCTTGTTGTTTTGTTATTTTAAATCCTTTTTGAGCTAAACTAATAGCCGGCTGAACTAATTCTTTCCAATTTAATTTCCCATATTTTTCGTGCGCTTTCACCATTCCATCTACAGTTCCAGGTACTCCTGCAGCAAATTGTCCATACAAACTAAGATCAGTAATTGCATTGCCATTTTTGTCCCAATACATATCTTCACTTGCTTTTAAAGGTGCTTTTTCACGATAATCTAACGCATCTGTTTTTCCTTTTGCATCACGATAAACCAAAAATCCACCGCCACCAATATTTCCTGCATTTGGATAAACAACCGCCAACGCAAACTGAACTGCAATAGCAGCATCAATCGCATTTCCACCTTTTTTCAGAATTTCAACTCCAACTTTTGAAGCTTCGGGATGAGCTGTTACAACAGCTCCATTTTTGTAAGATTCTTGCGCATTCAACTGAATAATCGCGAAGAATGAAACTATAATAAATGATATTTTTTTCATAAAATCGATTTAAACAAAATACCAAACCTTCATCAATTACGACAAAGATTTGGTAAAACATATAAACTATTTAAATTATAAACTTAATGATAAACGAGCGAAAGCAAAACGTCCTCCAGTTCCGAATTGTTGTCCAGTACGTGAATACACGAAATATCCTGCTCCTCTATTTCCTCCAATTTTCGTTTCATCAGGATAGATATCAAACAAATTATTTGCACCAATTGTTAACGAAATATTTTTGTTGAAAGCATAACCAAAACTCAAATCTGTTACAACTTTTCCGCTAAATGTTTGCGAATCTGCCACCGTATTTGTCGCTGCATCAACTTCTCCAAAATACACGTTTCTTAAGTAAACATTCCATTTATCCAATGAATAATTCAAGGATAAATTAATTTTTGTACGAGGTATAGCCGATTCTAAATAAATACGACTTGAACGATCAAAATAAGTAGACTCTTTTCCTTTCAATAAATCGGAAGCATGTACATCGCCTACAACATTTGTCTTGCTAAAAGTCGCCGATAAATCTCCACGTAATTTTCCTGCTCCCAAACGATCTTGATACGTCAAAACAACATCTATTCCTTTCGTTTCGGTATCAATTGCATTTGCGAAGAAACGAGCCGAAGTTGCATTTGCTTGTTGCAATAATTCGTAAATCTCTTTGTCTTGAGCTGATGCATTTGCTGCATTACTTCCTGTGAAAGATCCTGTGTAAATGATTCGGTCATCAATTCTAATGAAATATCCGTCAACACTCAATTTGAATTTTCCCCAATTTGCCGTAGCTCCAGCCGAAACTGATTTCGATTTTTCTTCGTTCAATTGTGGAATTCCTAATAATTTTGCAGCACGACTATCATTTGTAAAAGTTCCTGAATTAGAAATTGCTCCATCTAAGAATAAACTTGATGTTGCACTAAAATATAATTGATGTAAAGATGGCGCTCTAAATCCTGTACTTGCTGCGGCTCTCAACACATAGTTTCCTAATTTGTATCGAGTCGAAATTTTTCCATTTAATGTTGAACCAAAATCTGAATAATCTTCATAACGTAACGCAGCAGCCACTAAGAAATCTTTCGTAAAATTAAATTCAGTATCTAAATACGCCGCAACAGAATGACGATTTGCATTGACTTCATTCGCTGGTAAAAATCCTGGAAAAGCTTGCGCTCCACCTGCTAAAGCAGTACCATTTACAGCGAATAATGTATTGATATTTCCATTAAAATCTTGTACATAAATTGGCTTTCCATTTCCGTCTACACCAATTTGACGAACTTTACCATAATTCGCATAAGATGACTCTTCACCTCCTACAATTTGATAATTTTCATAACGAAATTCTGCACCAAAAGCGACATTAATTCCAGCTAAAACATCATCAAAAAAACGCGTAAAATCTAGGTTGGTTGTATTCTGCGTAAAACGATATCCACCAGCTTCAAAAGATGTTGGTGAAGATTCTTTCATCGATGCGTTAACTGTATTTTTTACTCCAAAATCGATGGTATTATTTCCGTATGTGTTCGAAAAATCAACTTTCCAACCGTTAATTTCACTACGAATTCCCGCTGCTAAAGAGCGATCGTAATTATTGGTTTGAATCAATGGTAAAAATCCATTTGGATAAATTGACGCAACAGTTTGATGCAACTGAGCAGGCTGACGACGAAAGGCTGCTGATTCTCCTAAACGATAATTTAATCCTCCAAATGCATAAATTTCGGTTTTATCTGAAACTGGGAAAAGTGAATTAATAAAAATCGCACCTCCTTCATTTTTTGATTGTCCAATACGCGAAACATAATCAGCACGCGTTTCTCCACGGCGGGCTAATTCCTCCTCTGTAATATCTTTTCCAGTTGGATTTGGATATAAATCTGGTCGATTATAATCTGAAAAAATTGTTCCTGTAAATTCTTTTTGACGATTGAATGGTTGACGCTTGTCGTAAGAACCTGCAACATTTACAAATCCTCCTTTTTCTCCAACTTTTACACCATAATTCACATTCGCTTGAAAAGTTTCGCCATCAAAATTATCTTCTGCATTTTTCGAAAGATTTCCTCCATACGAAATTGACGCGCGTAGTTTATCTGTCGAATCTTCCAAGACAATATTAATCACACCTGCAATCGCATCAGAACCATATTGAGCCGCGGCTCCATCTCGAAGAATTTCAATTCGTTTAATTGCAGAAGTTGGTATTGCATTCAAATCTGTACCGACAGAACCTTTACCAAACGAACCATTAATATTAACCAATGATGTTGTATGACGACGTTTTCCATTAATCAAAACTAATACTTGATCTGGTCCTAAACCGCGCAAAGAAGCAGGATCTATATGATCTGTTCCGTCAGAAATAACTTGCGTATTCGAGCTAAAAGATGGTGCTACATAATTTAAGATTTGATTTAACGAAACTTGTCCTACATCTTTTGTAACCTCTTTAATATCTATCACATCAACTGGTGTTGAAGAATCTAATTGTGTACGTCCGACTGCGCGCGAACCAATTAAAACAACTTCGCTAAGATCAGTCTCCGAATTGATTGATTGTAAAAAGAAATCTAAAGAAACTTCATTTTCATCAAGCACATTAATCGTTTGCGTCGTTGTTGGCTCACCTATTTTTGAAACAATAATTTCATACTTCCCTGGTTCTAACGTTAGTTGATATAAACCATCTACATCTGTTGTTGTCGTGATATTCGTTCCTTTTACATTAACCGTTGCTTGATCGATTGGTCCATTTACATCTTCAACCATACCTGTGACTTTGGTTTGGGCAAATAAAAATGTTCCACCAAAAAGAGCAGTGAGAAAAAATATTTTTTTGAGTGAGTATAATTTCTTGTTCATATTTACAATTTTAAAGTCTAGCAAATTTATAGACTTTATAGAATATAAAACAAGTCGTTTTTAAATAAAATAAAAGAAAACTTTAAATTAATGTTAAACAAAAAATCTATTCTAAAAATACAATTAATAACAGAATATAATTCTATATAATAAGTAGAGTATTGATTTTTATTAAATAAAATTTCATAAAAAAAGGAGCTCAAATTGAGCTCCTTTTAAAATATTTGTTGAGAATTGATTATTTCAATTTCTTTTTAACCTCTACAGTTTCGTAAGCTTCGATAATGTCACCTACTTGAATATCGTTGAAGTTTTTGATGTTAAGACCACATTCGTAACCTTTACTAACTTCTTTCACATCATCTTTGAAACGTTTCAATGAAGCTAATTCACCATCGTGGATCACAACTCCGTCACGAATGATACGAATACTAGAGTTTCTGTAAACTTTACCGTCTAAGACCATACATCCAGCAATAGTACCAACTTTCGTTACTTTAAATGTTTCACGAACCTCAATATTACCTGTTACTTGCTCTTTCAACTCTGGAGATAACATTCCTTCCATCGCTTCTTTGATCTCTTCGATCGCAGCATAGATAATTGAGTAAGTTCTAATTTCAACTTCTTCTTTTTCTGCAATATCACGAGCAGATCCACCAGGACGAACATTAAATCCGATAATAATCGCATCTGAAGCAGAAGCTAATAATACGTCAGATTCTGTAATTTGTCCAACTCCTTTGTGTAAGATGTTAACAATAATTTCTTCTGTCGAAAGTTTTTGTAAAGAGTCTGTCAATGCTTCTACAGAACCATCCACGTCCCCTTTCAAGATAATATTCAACTCTTTGAAGTCTCCTAAAGCAATACGACGTCCAATCTCATCAAGTGTAATATGTTTTTGTGTACGAATAGTTTGCTCACGTTGTAATTGATCTCTACGAGTTGCAATTTGTTTCGCTTCGCGTTCATCTTCGTAAACTTTGAACTTATCACCTGCTGTTGGCGCACCCGCTAATCCTAATATTGTAACTGGTGTTGATGGTCCAGCTACTTTGATATTGTTACCACGCTCATCTAACATTGCACGAACTTTACCATGGTGAGATCCTGCTAATACATAATCTCCGATGTGTAATGTACCTGTTTGTACGATAATTGTCGAAACATATCCACGTCCTTTGTCTAATGCAGCTTCTACAACTGTACCAGATGCTTTACGTTTTGGATTCGCTTTAAGGTCTAATACCTCAGCTTCTAATAATACTTTTTCTAATAAATCTTCTACTCCTAAACCAGATTTAGCCGAGATTTCTTGAGATTGGTAAGTACCACTCCAGTCTTCAACTAATAAGTTCATTTGAGCTAATTGCTCTTTTACTTTTTCTGGGTTAGCTGCTGGTTTATCAACTTTATTGATAGCGAATACCATTGGTACTCCAGCTGCTTGAGCATGAGAAATTGCTTCACGTGTTTGTGGCATGATTTGATCATCGGCCGCAATTACAATAATTGCAATATCCGTTACCTGAGCACCACGAGCACGCATCGCTGTAAAGGCCTCGTGACCTGGTGTATCTAAGAACGCTACACGCTTACCACTTGGCAATGTTACGTTATACGCACCAATGTGTTGTGTAATACCTCCAGACTCACCAGCAATTACGTTTGCTTTACGAATATAATCTAATAAAGATGTTTTACCATGGTCAACGTGTCCCATTACAGTTACGATTGGCGCACGAGTTACTAAATCTTCTTCGTTATCGATTTCTTCTTCTTCAGTTGAGATTTCTTCTTCAGCATTAGCAAATACTGCTTCGAATCCGAAATCATCTGCAACTAATTGAATTGTATCCGCTTCAAGACGTTGGTTCATGGTAACCATGATTCCCAATGACATACATGCAGAGATAACTTCTGTAACAGAAACATCCATTAACGAAGCTAATTCGTTAACCGTTACAAATTCTGTTACATGTAAAGTTTTGTCCATGTCTATTGCTTCTTGCTCTTGCTCAGCAAACTCACGACGCTCTTTACGTTTGTCTCTTCTGTGTTTAGCCCCTTTAGATCCTTTTCCTTTATTAGTAAGTTTATCTAAAGTGTCTTTAATTTGTTTTTTAACATCTTCGTCAGAAAGTTCTACTTGAGGAACTCTTGGTCCACGATTGTTTCCACCTCTAAAGTTTCCACCACCTTGACGATTGCCGCCTTGACCTCCTGGGCGATTTCCTCCTTGTCCTTGACCTCCTTGACGGTTGTTATTATTTCCTCCTCCATGGTTGTTATTACCACCTTGGCGGTTATTATTATTTCCTCCGTGGTTATTGTTACCACCTTGACGATTATTATTGTTTCCTCCGTTTTCTCCAGCTTTTGCTACATCTTCTGGTTTAACGTTTTTCTGGATACGTTTGCGCTTTTTCTTGTCAGCAGCGTTATTAGCACCTTTTTGATTCCCTTTTTTATCGTCAGTTTTTTTCTTATCAAATTTAGATAAGTCAATCTTTGCACCTGTAAAATTAGGTCCATCTAATTTTGTGTAGACAGTTTCAATTTTTTGAGGTTCAACTGCTGCTACTTCTTCAATTTCTTCTTTCTTCACTTCAGGCTTCGCTTCCGTTTTTATTTCAGGCTTTCTAACCTCTTCCACCTTTTTAGGTTCTTCTTTCTTCACCTCTTTTTTAACTTCCGCCTTCGGTGCTTCCGCCTTTTTAGGTTCTGCTTGCTCTTTTTTAGGAGCTGGAGAATCTTGCTTTTTAGGTTTACCTGTATTATTTATTTTATCAAGATCAATAACTTTTATCACTTTCGGTCCTTTCGGTTCCTCTTTTGATTCAGTTTTAGGTTCAGCTTTTGGTGCCTCCTCTTTCTTGATTTCTTCTTTCTTCACCTCTTCTTTTGCCGCAGATTTTTCTACTTTGGCTTTAGGTTTCAAAGCATCTAAGTCTATTTTTCCAACAGTCTTTGGTCCTTCCAATTCAACTTTCGTCGTTTCAATGATTTCAGGTTTCTTTTCTACTGGTTTTTCAGTTGCAGCTTTTGCCTCTGCTTCTTTTTTCTCAGCGGCTTTGATATCTGAAATTTTGTTAATGACTACTTCACCGGAAGCTTGCTTTTGTTTAGCATCAGATCGGAACTCATTAACTAAAATATCGTAAGTTGGCACGTCGATTTTAGAGTTCGGATTTTTTTCTACTGTTGTACCCTTCCCTTCTAAAAAATCAACAGCTCTATCTATTGATATATTTAATTCTTTTAATACTTTACTTAATCTTATTGTTTCCGACATATGAAGCTAATCTCTTATTTTAATGTTTGCAAATGTATGAATTGTTTATGACTTGAGTATGAATTAATCTTCAAACTCTTCTTTTAACACACGGATTACGTCTAAGATCGTCTCTTCTTCTAAATCCGTACGTTTAATTAAATCATCAACATCTTGTTCTAAAATACTTTTGGCAGTATCTAACCCGATAGCACTAAATGCATCGATTACCCATGCATCGATTTCGTCTGAGAATTCTGATAATTCTACGTCTTCGTCTTGGGCTCCTTCTCTGAAAATATCAATTTCCATTCCAACTAATTTAGAAGCTAAACGAACATTGTAACCTCCTTTACCAATTGCTTTCGAAACTTCGTCTGCATTTACGTAAACTAAGGCTTTGTTTTCTTCTTCATTAATTTCGATATTCGAAATTTTAGCTGGGCTTAAAGCACGTTGAATAAACAAACTCATGTTATTTGTGTAGTTAATTACGTCGATATTCTCGTTACGTAATTCGCGTACAATTGAATGGATACGAGATCCTTTCATTCCGACACAAGCTCCTACTGGATCGATACGATCATCGTAAGATTCTACTGCAACTTTTGCTTTGTCTCCAGGGATACGAACTACATTTTTGATTGTAATTAATCCGTCTAAAATTTCTGGAATTTCTTGTTCAAATAATTTCTCTAAGAATTTTGGTGATGTTCTAGATAAAATAATTTGAGGTTTTGCTCCTCTTAATTTTACGTCATCTACAACTGCACGTAATGTATCTCCTTTTCTGAAAAAATCTGATGGTATTTGATTTTCTTTTGGTAAAATCATTTCGTTTTGTTCATCATCCATAATAATCACTTGTTTGTGACGTACATAGTGGATTTCTCCCGAAACTACTTCTCCAATTAAACCTTTAAATTTCTCGTATAAATTAGAGTTATCATGCTCCATTACTTTAGAAACCAATGTTTGGCGTAATGTTAAAATCGCACGACGACCTAATGCTTCGATCGGAATTTTTTCCGATACTTCTTCACCTACTTCAAAATCTGGCTCAATTTTACGTGCTTCAGATAATTCGATATCTGTTGCGTCGTCTTCTGAGAAACCGTCTTCTACAACGATACGGTTGTGCCAAATCTCTAAGTCTCCTTTATCAGGATTTACAATAATATCAAAGTTATCATCTGTACCATATTTCTTTTTCAAAACACTTTTCAGGGTTTCTTCTAAGATTGCCATCAGCGTAATACGGTCGATGTTCTTATCGTCTTTAAAATCTCCAAAAGATTCAATTAATGCAAGATTGTCCATTAAACTTTAATTTTTTTAAAAGGTGACTTTTATAATCGCTTTCTTAATGTCAGCGTAATTTATTTTTTCTTCGTGTTCTACTGTAATTTTTCCTTTTCCTACAGGTTTTGGTTCGCGTGCTTCCCAAAAAATTGTAACACCTTCTTCATCGGCTTCTACAATTTCGCCTTCCATCACTTTGTCATTTAATGTAGCTTCTAAAGTTCTTCCTACATTTTTAGCAAATTGACGTGGCATGGTTAGGTTACTTCCTACACCAGGAGAGTAAACCTCTAATGCAAAATCACATTCTTCTCTATCAAGATTATGCTCTACATGTCGGCTTATTCTTACAATTTCTTCGACTGAAAGACCTTCGTCTCCATCTGCTAAAATTACAATTTTATCATCTGGAGTGATTTTCCAATCGATAAGAAACAATGACGGATTTTCCGCAATTGCTTCGTCTATCAGCTGTTTTACTTTACTTGAATCCATATACAACGAAAAAGAGAGCTATAACCAGCCCTCCTCCATTTATTCCTTTAAATTCTTTGCAAATATAGGTCATTTTTTTTTATTGACCTAATTTCAACCATTTAATCTGATTAATTCATCAATTGATATACAAATATTCCGATAAATATTAACGTTAATATAATGTCGTAACCTGTTGTTAAAATAAATCCTACAAAAGATCCGAAAGCAGATTTTAATGCAACTTTAGGCGAAGCCGCAGTAAAAATTAATTCGCCTAATAATGCTCCCAAAAAAGGACCTACGATAAAACCAATTGGTGGAAAAAATAATCCGATAATTAATCCGATAATAGATCCCCAAATTCCATATTTTGTTCCACCTAATTTTTTGGTCATGTAAGCTGGTAATAAATAATCTAAAAGCGCACCTAATAACACAAAAAGTCCTGCAATAATTATCGTTCCCCAATTGTAACTACAATCCCCACTGAATTTGAAAACCAATAATCCGACCAATGCCAAAGGTGCTCCTGGTAAAACTGGCAAAACAGTTCCGACCAAACCAACAACCAATAAAATTCCACTAATAAGATTTAGTATACTATCGTTATCCATTATTTTAGTATTTTTAAAACTGTAACTTTGCACAAACAAATCTATTTAAACTCAATTAACAGCTTATGCAAGATAAATCTTTTTATGAAGAATTTTCTGATGGTGTAAAATTTTTTTTCAATCAATATTTCAAAATTGATTTGTCTGAAAATCTTTTTAATTTCTTAGAAATTGTCTCTTGGATAGCTATTCTTTTTGTGTTAGATTTTGTGCTAAGAGCTATTATTCTTCCGCTTCTAAAAAAACTGAAAAATTTCACCGAAAACGATTGGTTGAAGTTTTTGTACAAAAACAAAGTCTTTGTTTCAGCTATTCATCTCATTCCAATCAGTTTTGCATTAAGCATGAATGTTATTTTGTTCAAGAATGAAGGAAATATTTTTCATGTTGTTCAACGCATTACACAACTTATTTCATTAATCGTTTTTACGCAACTTATTTTCCGAGTTATCAATACAATTATTGATGTGTACAACGAAGAAAATAGTTATACAACAATTGGAGTGCGAACTTTTGGACAAATGTTGAAGTTTATTATCACATTTTTTGCGATTATTTCTGGAATAATGATTTTGTTTACGGTTGATAAAAACACAATTATTACCGTTCTCGGAGCTTTAACCGCAGCTGTTTTATTGATTTTTCGTGATGCAATTTTCGGATTTGTTTCTGGTTTGCAAATCTCCTATTCTAAAATTGTAAAAGTTGGCGATTGGATTACCGTTTCCAAAGGCGATATTGAAGGAACAGTAAAAGAAATTAACATCAATTTGGTGAAAATTGAGAAGTTTGATAAATCTATTGCAACGGTTCCAACTGTAGATTTGGTATCGTCTCAGGTAACCAATCATATGGCGATGTTGGCAACTGAAACACGTCAAATAAAACGTTCTGTTTCGTTTAATGTAAATTCGTTTCAGTTTTGTAACGAAGAAATGTTAAATCGTTTCAAAAATATTACTTTAATTCATCATTATATTCAACAAAAACGTCACGAAATCTCTATCTATAATCAAAACATTGAAAATTCTGATTTAGATATTAATGGTAAAAACTTAACCAATATTGGTGTTTTTAGAATTTATGTTGAACATTATTTAAAAAGTTTGAAAACAGTTTCGCAAAATGATCCAATTATCGTAAAACAATTACCTGTTTCTCCGCTTGGAATGCCCTTAGAAATTGGATGTTTTACAACTTCGGCAAGCAATTTGGAGTTTGAAAGAATTCAGTCTGATATTTTCGATCATTTGTTAACAGCTTGTCGTAAATTTGACTTAGAAATTATGCAAAGCATTTCGCTTTCTGATATAAAAAAATTATAATATAAAATCATGACTAAATTAAGTGTTAATATAAATAAAATTGCTACAATTCGTAATGCGCGTGGTGGAAATACGCCAAATCTTGTAGAAGCGGCAATCAAAATTCAGGAATTCGGAGGACAAGGAATTACGATTCATCCGCGTCCAGACGAACGTCATATTCGTTACCAAGATGTCTACGATTTGAAACCTGTTGTAACAACTGAATTTAATATTGAAGGAAAACCGATTGATAGTTTTATGGAATTGGTTTTAAACTCAAAACCAGAACAAGTTACCTTGGTTCCTGATGCAGAAGATGCGATTACATCAAACGCTGGTTGGGATACAATCAAACATTTTGATTATTTAACAGATGTGATTAAAACGTTTAAAGATGCTGGAATCAGAACTTCTATTTTCTTAGATCCAAATCCTGCTTTAATTGAAAGTGCTGCGAAAACTGGTGCTAATCGAATCGAGTTGTACACAGAAGAATTTGCGACGCAATACGGTTTAGGAAATCTTGACGCAATTCTTCCTTATAAAGAAACGGCAAAATTAGCAATCGAAAATGGATTGGCTGTAAATGCTGGACACGATTTGAGTTTAGATAATATTGAATATTTTATTCGCGAAATTCCAACAATTGCAGAAGTTTCTATTGGTCACGCGTTAATTTCTGAAGCTCTATATTTAGGTTTAGAAAATACGATACAAGCGTATTTACGTAAAATTGAATTAGCAAATTTGTAGAAAATGGCAGAAATCTTACATAGCAAAATTGTCGGCTCTGGTGAAAAACATTTATTGGTTTTTCATGGATTGTTTGGACAATTGGATAATTGGAGCACATTAGGAAAACATTTTGGCGAATATTTTACAACACATTTGATTGATTTACGCAATCATGGACGTAGTTTTCATAGCGAAGATTCTTCTTTAGCAGCGATGGCACAAGATATCGTGAATTATATGGATGCAAATTCTATTGAAAAAGCACATTTGTTGGGACATTCGCTTGGCGGAAGAATTGTGATTGATTTTACGATGATTCATCAAAATAGATTAGATCATTTGATTGTTGTGGATATGGCACCAAAAGCGTATCAACCTCATCATAATGCGATTTTCAAAGCGTTGAAATCTGTTAATTTTGATCAAGTTGAAACTCGAAAAGATGTAGAAACGACTTTGGAACAATATATTCCTGAAATTGGTGTGCGACAATTTTTGTTGAAAAACGTTTACCACGCCGATAATGGAAAATATGCTTTTCGATTCAATTTAGATGTTTTAGATAAATTTTACCAAGAAATGGTTGGTTCTGAATTGTTAAAAGGCAAATTTGATGGTCCAACTTTATTTTTGGGTGGTGCAAATTCAAATTACATTATGCCAGAAGATGAAATGATTATCAAGGAACGTTTTCCAAATGCGGAAATCAAGAAAATTGCAAATGCAGGACATTGGTTACATGCTGAAAATCCGAAAGATTTTACAGCAGAGGTTTTGAACTTTTTGTTGAATAAATAATTAAAAAAAGCGAGGCTCAAAATTTGAACCTCGCTTTTTTTTATATCTGATTGTCATTCCGGTCTTGTCGAAGAATCTATTTTTAACTCAATTTATTTTCTCTCAACAACGACCAATAAATCATAGTTGAATCTCGACTCAATTCAGAGAAATTTAGTTTTGTCAAAAGTTTCGTTGAACCAATATTTTCTATCAAACAACAAGCGGTTACTTCTTCTAAAGTTTCTTTTGTAAATGCCCAATTTATCAATTCCGCAGCTGCTTCAGCGGCAAAACCTTGTTTTCTTTCTGCTTCGATAATTCCATAACCAATATCACAACTTCTTCCAACAAAATTATAACCTTTAAAACCAATGTCACCAATTATTTCTCGTGTTGATTTCTTGATAATCATCCACGATTCGAAACCTGTTGGTGCGTCAACTTTAGACAAGTTTACAATAATTCGAGGCAATGTTTCTATTACATCTGCATCTGGCCAACCTTTTCCTCTAACTAAATTTAATTGCTCTAATTCGGTATAATTATTCTGTAATATATTTTCGCAAATGGAAATCGTGAACGGCATCAAAATTAATCGTTCGCTACACAATTCCGTTACTTGTAAACTTTCTAAATGCATAATTGATGAAATTTTATAACTTCAAAATGTATCAACTCATCTTTCATTAATTTTTGAGAAGAATAAATCAACAATTCAATGTTTTTGAATGTAAATCTTACCAAATAATCTCTTCCCTGAAATTTTGATGAAATTACTTTTCCTTCGAATTTTCCATTTTCTGAAATTGTAATTTCTTCTGGATAAATCACAATTTTAGACGAATCAATTCCTAAATCTTGCGAATCATCCAACACATTTACATAACCAAAAAGTTTGGCCACATAAGCTGTTGCAGGAGAATTTCGCACATTCTCGACCTCATCATACTGAATCATTTTTCCGTTTTGCAAAACTAAAATTTTATCCGAAGTATAAAAAGCATCATTCAAATCATGCGTTGTAAAAATCACTGTAATTTGATGCGCTTTACACCAATCCATAATTTTTTCTCGAATGGTTAATTTTAATATTTGATCTAAATTAGAAAAAGGTTCATCCAACAACAAAATTTCGGGTTGTTGTGCCAAAGCTCGTGCAATAGACACACGCTGTCGCTGACCACCACTCAACTTATTCGGAAAAATATGTTTATACTCTAACATTTCAACAACCGTTAACGCTTCGTCAATTTGTTGTTGTTTAAGCTCTAAATCAAAATTACTTAAAAATTTCCCGACATTCTCACCAACCGTTACAAAATCTAACAAATCATAATCTTGCGCTACGTATTTCATCATCTTATGACCTGGAATCAAGTTATAAGCAGGTCCGCGTAATTTTTTGGTATGATAGTAAATTTCTCCTTCTTTAAAATCCAACAATCCATAAATCAATTTCAGTAAAGTTGATTTTCCACTTCCACTTTCTCCGATAATACTTACCACTTCGCCTTTGTTAACTGCAAAATTGATGTTATCGAGTACTTTTTCTTCGAAATCTGGATAATTATAACTGAGTTGTTTTACGTTTAGCACGATTGAATAATTTTTCTTATGTTTGGCTAAGGTATTAGATTTATTCAATATGAAATAATTGTTTAATTATTTCATTTATTGATATAAATCAATATCAACTATTAATTTATATTATAGTTTTGTAAAAGAAAAAATTAAAAAAAGCAATATGAAAAAATTATTCTTAGGATTGGCTGTTGTTTCTGCTGTTGCATTAACTTCTTGTGGAGGAAAAACTGAAACTAAAGCTGCAACTGAAGCTCAAGAAGGAGCAACATCAACTGAAGGAGCTGCAGAATATGCTGTTGATACAACTGCATCTGTTGTAAATTGGAAAGGTGGAAAAACTTTTGACGATATTAACAAACCAGAAGAAGGTCACTACGGAGTTGTAAAATTAAAAGAAGGTTCTGTAAAAGTACACGACGGAGTTTTAGAATCAGGAAAATTTGTTGCTGATTTTGCTTCTTTCGAATCTAAAGATTTAGATGCTGATGCAGAAAGCAAAGGAAAATTAGATGGACACTTAAAATCTGCTGATTTCTTAGACGTTGAAAAATTCCCAACTGCAACTTTCGAAATTACAGGAGTTAAAACTTTAGAAGGTGGAGATTACAATTCAGAAATTTCTGGAAACTTAGATTTCCGTGGAGTTCCTAAAAATGTAACTTTCAAAGCTAATGTAACTGTTGATGCGAATGGTGTAACAATCAAATCTGAAGAATTCGGAATTAACCGTAAAGATTTCGGAATTGCATTCGTAGGTGCTGGAGGTTCTATCATAAAAGACGAAGTTTTATTACAAGTAGATTTATCAGCTAAACCAGCTGCTGCAACTGAAGAAGCTGCAAAATAATCGAATTGAATATTCATAAAATAATAGAAGCCATTTATCTTAGATAGATGGCTTTTTTGTTTTAGAGGCGAAAAAATATAATTTCTCTCATTTTTTTTGTGATAATTAATTGAACTTAATTATATTCGTACTCATAATTAATAACATACATTAACAAAACAATGAAAACAATTAAGTTCTTCCATCCGGATGAAACATTTAATTATAATATTGAAAAATCGTTATGCAAAGTCGTTTTTCAAGGAAATAAAAAATGTTTGTTGGTCGAAATACATTCGACTGATGACTTAGAACACGTAGAAGGCGATTCGTTACAAAACGATTTTCCTCAACTTTCTTTATTTATTGATGATTTTCCTTTGGACGTAGAATCTGTAGAAGAATTAAACGGTAAAAAAGTTTCTATTCCTTACGGTTTTGCCGAGGAAGAAGACGAAGAAGGTGAAACTGTGGAAGTATATTACACAACGTTGAATGTTTCGGAAGAAGATTACGAAACAGTAAACAACGAATTAACTTTTAGTGTAAACGATAAAGGAATTTTGACCTTGAACTGGAAAGGTGAAGTGCAAGATTTTGTAGAAGAATCTGAAAAAGATATTCCTTTCGAAATAGAATGTACATTTGAAGAATTCGAATTCGCAGAAGACGATTTTGAATAAAAAAATACGACAAAAACCTCTCAATTTTGAGAGGTTTTTTTAATCACTATAAATTATGAAAAAGTTTACTTTAACTCATCGATTATTACATTGGACAATCGGAATATCGATGATAATGCTTTTCTTAACTGGTTTTTTGAGAATGGAATGGATGAGCAAGAAAAATCTTTCTGCTTTAATTACCAATGAAGTTTCAAAAGAAGGTTTAAACATTTCTGACGCTACTTTAAAAACAATTGGAAGAAGTTCTTTAGAACCAATGTGGCAATGGCACGAAATATTTGCTTATATCGCTTTAGGTCTTTTTGCTGTCCGAATTGTTTATATGCTGGTAAAGGGAATCCGATTTCCTAATCCTTTGAAAGTCATTCAACATCCGAAAAGTTTCAGGGAATAATTTATATGATTTTCTATTTGTTAATGCTAATTAATATTGTGACAGGATTTTATTTAATGTGGGGAAATGGAACTTACAAAGACCCAATGGAAGAACTGCATAAAACTGCAATTTATTGGTTTCCTATCTTTTTTCTTATTCATCTCATTGGAGTTATTATCGATGAAGTCAATAAAAATTCTGGAATTGTTTCTAAAATGATAAATGGTAAAGATTAAAAATAGAAAAAGACACTTTATAAAGTGTCTTTTTTATTTAAACATTTGATATATTTTATCTTTTTCGTAACCTTCGATAGTTACTTTTTGATCAGTACTATAAAATGTATATTCTCTACGATTATCCGTATCTATAATATAATTCGGAAAAGATTTATTTGACCTTTGCATTCTTGCTTCTTTGAGATTTTTTCGATCCTTATTAGACATCAAAAAAGTCTTTTTATCAAGAATCAAAAAGTAATATTCTTTCTCTAAGAAATAATAGCCACTTGATGATTTTACAGTTAAGATTAATTTATTATCCATTACTTGATAAGTTCCTTCAGCAAAATCATAATTAGCATTATTGATTTCTTTACCGTTTTTATCTAACTCTACAATACAGTTATAAAAAACCGACTTGTATTTGAATTGTTGATTATTAAACAATTTCAATTCAAAGTTGCTATGTTTAAAGATTAAAGGAGTCGTCAATACTAATTTATCTTGCGCTTTTGTATTAATTGCAAGTAAAAATAATAATCCAACCAATAGTTTATTCCACAAATCCATATAACTGATTAACAATTATATAAATTTAAAGAAAATTATTTTCCTTTCATAAAAATCCAAGCCAATAAACCCCAACCGATAATCATAAATAGACCTCCAAGTGGCGTAATCGGCCCTAAAAATTTAAGATTTGCGTTCCAATGTTCTGCGAATGACAACAAATAGATACTTACAGAAAAAACAAATGTTCCGGCAATTAAACACCAAGCTGCAGAACGTTCTAATCCGTTATTAAATTGAAAATACATTCCAACAGCTAACAAAACAATTGCGTGATACATTTGATAACGTACTCCGACTTCAAAACTTGCTAATTTTTCGGCTGGTAAAATTTTCTTGAACGCATGAGCTCCGAAAGCGCCTAATATAACCGCCGTCATTCCGTATAATGAAGCAATTGTCAACACAAGATTTTTCATAAATTATCTCTTTTTATTTTATTCAGATTTCTTTTTTCCGGCAACAAAATCTTTCAGATAATATGGCTCGAAATACGCAACATCTTCAAATGATTTTTGGTTAAATTTTTCTTCCGCAACACGAATCATATCTTTTGCCGATGGAAAAGTTTGTATAAACGTAGCATCTAAATGCGCTAAAACTTCTTGACATTTTTCTGCTCCATCACCCACAAAAATAATTTTCTTTCCTTTCAATTCTTCAAAAGAAGTTTCATCGATTACTTTAGCTTCTGTTTCTGTTAACTGATTTCCTTGCTTATCAAACAAAGCTGTATAGACTTCCATTCGTCTTGCATCAATCATCGGAATGATATAATCGACCTCTTGATTCAATTGTGATTCCGCCAAAATTTGCAACGAATTAATTGCCATAAGTGGAATATCAGATCCATATGCAAAACCTTTGGCAGACGAAACGCCAATACGCAAACCTGTGTAAGAACCTGGGCCTTTTGAAACACAAACCGCCTCTATATCTTTCCAATTTATTTGCGCGCCTTCCACGCACCAATCCACAAACTGATTCAGTTTTTCACCATGTGCATAATTTTCATCACTTTCTTCAACCAAACATAGTTGAACGCCATCTTTAGCAATCGAAACCGAACAATTTTTTGTTGAAGTTTCTAAATTTAAGATTGTTGCCATGTTGCAAAGATACACAAGGAAAATTGATGTATAAAGTTTGAATTTATGATTTTAGAATAGATTTAGAAATATTTATTACACTCTGAAACTCTTTTATGAAAATAATTTTCAATAATTTGATTAATATTTTCTCTATTTACTTCATTTAACCTCTATTTTCCTTCCAACGTTATTGGAACGCCAGCATAGAAATCTAATACTTTTTGTTTAAAAATGTAATTGTATTTCGCTTGCAACATTTGCGATTCTGCAACCATCATATCATTACGCGAACGGTTAAAATCGTATTGATTAATGACTCCAGCATTGTAAGATTTTTGTGCAAAATCGTATGAAATTTTCGCATATTTTACCGCTTCTTTCGACGAGTCGTATGACGCATAAGAACTATTTACTTCGAAATACGCAGATTGAACATTTTTCAGCACATCTTGTTTCGATTGTAGAAGGTCAACTTTTGCTAAATCCTCGTTGATTAATGCTTTCTGAATATTAATTTTATAGGAATATTGATTCCAAATTGGAATACTCACACCAACTCCAAAAACGCCTGTTACATTATGTCCTAATTGCTCTAATAATGCATCTTGACGTAATCTTTTATTGAAATATTGTAGATAATTCGTTCCGAAATTGAAACTTCCTGTCACTTTTGGAAATAATGAAGTTCGCGCGATTTGAGTTTCTTTCGCAGCAACATCAATTTGCAATTCGGCATGTTTTACAGAAGGCTGATTTTGATAAGCCGTTTCTACCACATCATCCAAATTATACAATTGAGACGTTACATTATCTGGAATTTTGACATCAGTTACAGCAAAATTTCGGTAATCATTTAATTGCAACAACATCGCTAAATTGAACAATGCACGCTCTATTTCGATTTGTGCATTTACCACTTCACGTGTATTTGTCGCGACTTCAGATTCAGATTGAGCAACAACAGATTGAGCTACTGAACCAGCTTTGAATTTCTTTTGATTTTGATCCAATAATTGTTTCGAAATAGTTAGATTTCCTACTGCAACTTGTTTCAATTCTTTGTTCAATAAAACCGCCAAATAATAATTTGCAACTTGTAACGAAATATCATTTATCGTCATCGCAGTTTGTACTTTCGACGCTTCTAATTCCAAAGCAGCTTTGTCTTTATTCAATTGAACAACTCCACCATTGTAAATATTGATGCTAGATTGTACGCCAAATGAATGCGCAAATTGATAATATCCCTTTTCTATTGTTGGATTATAAGTTCCGATTGTAAAGTTAGTATCTACATAACCCGAAACCGTTGGCAACCAAGCGTTATAGGTTAATTCTAAATTTTTATTAAAAATTTCTTGGTTGATGGTATTCTGTTGAACAGTCAAATTATTTTTCGAAGCATATTCAATACATTTTTCAATTGTCCATCCTTCTTGGGCAAACGAAGGAAGAGAAGTAATAAATAGTAAAGTAAAAAATAATTGTTTCATAGACTATTCTTGTCAGAAAATTAAAGATATAAAATAAGTCGAATTTCTAACCAAAATGTTACGAAATTCGACTTAAAGTTTTTATTTGGTTAAAATCTTAACCTTTAATTTTTGAAGCAATTGCGAATTCTTCTGCAAAAGCAGCGATTCTTTCTGCAACTTCTTTTTCCTCTGTTGCTCTTTCGTAAGAACTAGACATTGAAATTAAAATTTGGTGAAAGAAACGTTTCATATCATCTTGTGTCATTTCTTTTGTCCACAAATCGATACGCAAAGCCTCTTTTGCTTTATCATCCCAAACAGAAAGTAACATTGCTTTTGTTTCTTCGTGACTAATTCCACCGTCTGGTGCATTCCAAGTCATTTTTTCTGGTACGTGATTTTCGTCCAATTCAATCTCTACCGTAATATTTGTTGTTCTCATAACTTCTAATTATTAGTTTATTTCACAAAATGGTAAACTTTACCATCAATTGTTTTTGTTGTATAATTTGTTGAATTATTACTTTCTAAAGCTGGCTTATATTTAGAATCTTTGAAGATTTTTTGACCATCCATATCATCTAACAAAGCTTTCAATTCTACCTTCGGATTCTCTTTCATGTATTGGCGAATAATTTGCAAACCAATCCAAGCCGCAATTCTTCCTGGAGAATCTTGTTCTATTTCATTATTAAATTTTGAAAATGGACTAACTGCTAAAAAGCGTTTATCCAAAGAAGCATCTGAACTGAATACATAATTTTGCTCCACAAAAAAGTTCCAAATTTGACCTTCGTTCTCAATACACCACTGAATTTGTTCTGGCGTGTAACCAACTTTATATTCGTCTGGTGTATCTGTTAACAATGCATCTTGCAAAATCAATTTCTTCCCTTCATAAATCATTTTATCAATAAATAATTGATTTCTTGGGCTAAATGTTACCACATCATTCGCAATTGCATCAACAGCTTGAGAAGGCAAACGATTAAAATCTAAATTTGTGCGTAAATAACGTTCTACGCCAATGCTATCATATAATTTATTCTTTGACCCCAAATACGCATCCATCGCAATAAACATCAAGCCAGATTGCTGACTAAACATCACAGGATAATCTATATTTTGTAAACCTGATGAATAGGTATAAACCGTCGGAATTTTATATTCTGGAAAATAAAATTGGTAACGTTGAAACATCGGAGTTAACGATTCATTTAAGTTTTTAAAATCTCCAAAAACCTTTCGAGATTGTCCATAAATACTCAATTCTTCTTTATTACGACGTTGACTTTCCCATACATCATCCGCAGTTTTTGCATCAAAAAAGAAAGGATAATCTTTTCGTAAAGTCGCTAAAGGAATCGAATCGTTAAAAAAATCTTGGCTGATATCATGAATATTCAACTGAACATTTTGTTCTTTGACATCCACTTCCCACGATTTTTCTTTTTTGCACGCAGTAAATAAAATTAAACTCGCAAAAGCTAAGCCATATACAAATTTCATTGCTTGGTTATTTAGCTAACAAAAATAGTAAAATAATCTGTAGTATTTTCAACCCTAATTTTTTTCATAATCTGCTATCTTTGAAATAAATTATTAAACTATGCAAACTGAAAAAGTTGTAGAATATATTGTTTCTTGGTTGAAAGATTATTTGGAAACAGCGCACCAAAAAGGCTTTGTGATTGGAATTTCGGGCGGAATTGATTCGGCTGTAACCTCAACACTTTGTGCGATGACAGGCTCCCCTTTACTTAATTTGGAAATGCCAATTCATCAAGAAAAAAATCAAGCGGATAGAGCAAAACGTCATATTGAATGGTTAAAAAATAAGTTTTCGTCGCCAATCGATTCGATAGAAGTTGATTTAACCTCAACTTTTGATGCAATGGTTTTGGCTTTACCAGAAACGGAAACAACGGATAAAGTGAATTTAGCCTTGGCCAATACACGCTCTCGTTTGCGTATGACAACACTTTATTATTTTGCTGGTTTACACAATTATTTGGTTGCAGGAACAGGAAATAAAGTCGAAGATTTTGGCGTTGGTTTTTATACGAAATATGGTGATGGCGGTGTAGATCTTAGTCCAATTGCTGATTTGATGAAATCGGAAGTGTATAAAATTGCTGAGTTTTTAGGAGTTAATACAGATATTCAAAAAGCAAAACCAACAGATGGTTTGTTTGGTGATGATCGTTCGGATGAAGATCAATTAGGTGCAAATTACGATGAATTAGAATGGGCAATGAAAGCGAAAGAAGCTGGAAAAACTGCAAATGAATTTGAAGGTAGAGAAAAAGAAGTATTCGAGATTTATTCCAGATTAAATCGTATTAACCAACATAAAATGGTTCCAATTCCGATATGTGATATTCCTGAGGAGTTGATGAACTAAGCGGTAAGCACAATTAATTTTTTCAATATAAAAGCAAGCGAAAGGTTGCTTTTTTTTATTTTGATGTGATGTTGAAACGAGTTCAATATGACTTACGTATAAATGTCATTCTGAATAAAACGTTAGTAGAATGAAGAATCGAAGATTCCTCCTAACGTCGGAATGACATTTTCTTAGTTTACACTTGAATAAGTCAAAAAGATAAGAAAAACAAAAAACTCAGTAATACTACTGAGTTTTTTTATGTTGTAAATAATATGCTATTGCGATATATGCGAGGGAGATTCCGGATAAGTTTGCCATTAAATCGACAAAATCAAAACTACGATGAAGTGATGTTAAAATACCTTGCAAAATTTCGATAAGAAAACTTACCAAAAACGGAATTATCATCAAGCGCAGAGTTGTTATTTTGTATGCGACAAATAACAAAATCGTCATCATCCCAAACATTCCACAATGTACAATTTTATCTAAATTATCAATCTCCAAAAAGATTTCTAATTCTTTGATTGTGCTTAATTTCGAGAAATTTTCTTGTGGAAGTAGCGTCAGATAAAACACCAACGCTACATATGCAAAGAATATTATTTTTTTTGTCTTATGCACCAATTAATTCTCCGTAAGCAGCTGCGTCTAATAAAGCATCTAATTGAGAAGCATCTTCAATTTTTACTTTGATAATCCACCCTTTTCCGTAAGGATCAGTGTTGATTAATTCTGGCTCACCTTCTAATTCAGTGTTAAATTCTACAACTTCACCGCTAATTGGCATAAATAAGTCAGAAACTGTTTTTACTGCTTCTACTGTTCCAAATACTTCTTCTTGACCTAAAGTTTCTCCTTCTGTTTCTACGTCAACATAAACAATATCTCCTAACTCTCCTTGTGCGAAAGCTGTAATACCGATTGTTGCTACATCTCCTTCTACAGAAATCCACTCGTGATCTTTACTGTACTTTAAATTGTTTGGAATGCTCATAATGTTTGTTTTATTGTTTTTTTAATTTCCGAATGTAAAGGTAGCACTAAATCCGGCACGAATTTGAGAAATTGGAAAAGCTGTTGAAATTTTATATTTACTCATCATCTGATCCCAATAGAATCTCAAGTTCAAATTCTTACTTACGTTATAATCTGCCGTTATCTTAAACGTCATAATTCGCTGTCCACCTGTAATTTGCGAATCTCCATAAATACTTGTTGGTACGTTTGGATTTTGTACGTCATCAAAGTTATAAATTACTTTTCGAATTGTTGTTTGATTATCTCTTAATGAGAAATCTCCACGAATATTTAAGTCACCTTTGATTGTTTTCTGATTTCCTTGGTAACGAATCTTCATTTTGAAATCTTTGAAAATATACCCAAATCCAATAATATATTCAGATCCATAATCTTCTGTATACGTATAATTTGTTGTACTTAATGATAATAAACGATCTCTGTTATATTGTGCACGTAATTGCATACTGTTACGGAATGTTAAATCCACTCCCAATAATGGTGAAAATGATTCGATCATCGTAACCGCTCCATATAAATTCTGTGTATAGAAGTTTCCGTTTTCATCTTTACCAGTCACTTGTCCACCACCCATAATTCCTGTATCTAACATAAAGTTTGGATTGGACTGAATACCAGTTGTTGTATATGTCGAATTATATGAACTCGAAACCTCAACATTATCAAAATATTTATTAATAATTGGAACAGATTTCAATCCTGTGTACGTTACGCGCCAATTCGGAACTGGAATAGAACGATTGTACCCTAACTTAGACGAACCTGCATCTTTTCCTTGGACTGCCGCTAAAAAGGCTGGTAAAAGTACATCAGAACTTCTTGCATTAAATCCTTCATAATAACCCAATCCATCAACATTTCCACTACCTCTTTTCTGTGCTAAACGTCCAGAAATAGTTTTAGTATTTGTTAGGAATTGCTCAAAAATTGCATCTCCATCTTTGAAAGCTGTTTTGATATTAACAGTTGAAATATTAAGATTTGCTAATTCATCGATGTAAAGATTTTCGACTGCTAAATTAAATCCTGAATGATAAATACGACGATCTTTTGTGCGTTTTGCATTCAAATCAATTCGTAAATCTGGAATAGGCTCAATTAAAGCAGTTCCATTAAAATCAGAACCTTTTGTAATTTGATACGCATCTGTCATCAATTCATCACCAACAATCAATCCTCTTTCGACTAATTGTCGTTTGATATCGAATTGCGTTCCATAAACAAAACCTAAAGTTGGTCCATTTTTACCATCAACACCAAAGAAACCTGGCTCATACAATAATCCTGGAATTACAGCTCCATTTGTCTGATTATACGTAAAATTAGCACGCTTTAGTGATGATAAAACCATCCAACCATAATCTTTTGCTGTAAATTTATGTTTGAATTTATAAGCTGATTTCTTATTTGTACGACGTTTTTTAGCAAATAAATTTGTATAAACTGTATTCAACGAATCTATTTCTGCTCGACGTCCTTTTAAGATCGAATCGTAACGTTTATATCCTTTAAATTCTGGATAAAATTTTGCAAAATCTAAATCTCCCATCAAGTTGATCGAATTCGAGTTTTGAGCTGTACCTCTACCTAAATTCGCAATTCGTGTTGATGTAGAACCATCAGGATTTGTAACTTCTGTCTCAAAATTTCTGTAAGCTGTAGAAGTTGCAATCCAGTTATAATTCGAAGTAAATCCAGCTTCAACATTCATCCAATTTAAATATGGGAAGAATTTTAAAGGTAATTTATAATTCACCTGAAATTGTTGATCATACTGAACTGGACGTCCAATTGTGAACATATTTTGCCAAATCATATCTTGATCTGCACGCTGGAAAGTTGTTCCATCATTCAATGTCATTGTCGAAGATGTTAAATCTAAACGCAACGATTTTGTCAAATCAAAACCTAAATTATATTGCCAATTGAACAAGAAATTGTTACTATATGTCGGACGAATTAAACTCGATGAGCTTCCTCCACCTAAATATTGACTGATATCTCGATATTGTCTTTCACTGTAGGTACGCGCAATCTCTGTACGGAAAGAGAAACGTGTTGGCAAAGGATTCACATTAAATTCACGAATAAATTGTAAATATTTTCCTGATTCCTCTTTTGGTTGAACCGCACGCCATTTTTTGAAAGGCTCGTACGATTTTCCTCTAAATCCGTAATTATAATTAATCGACGCTCTTAATTGTTGGTTGATGTTATATTGCGTGTAAATATCACGGTAATAATTATCCGAATACATCATCGAAACTGAAAAGTTAGATGGATCATAGAAACGAACAGGGTTGTTGTTATTTGTTGATCTAACTTTTCGAATATTATTAAAAGCAAAACTTTTGAACTGCGTATAAGTACGAACAACTTTTTCTAATTCAGCTTTATTAGGCGCTTCATCAAAAATAATATCATTGTCTAATGGATTATATTTTGGATCGACAAAACTTTCCTGAATTGTAAAATCGAACGGAATTTCCATTCCCCATTTCTTTGGTAAGAATTTGTCTAATTTTACTTGTGCATTCAACGCATATTGTAATGATTCGTCCTGATTACGATTTGCAGGACCTTGATCTATCGCACCAAAACCTACAGAACTTGTGCTTCCAGAAACTTGTACATTCGCAAAATCACCTAAATTGAACTGCACATTTGCTGAAGCTGCATAACCACCTTGGTTATCAATTTCGCTTAAACGAAGTTCATTTACCCAAAGTAAAACTTCTTTATCAGACGGTCCAGAAGTGTTACGAACCCCAATCATAATTGAAGAGACATTACCCAATGTTGGACGACCTTTTACATAAACCGTTTTGTTTGGATTCTCTTGATCAAAAGCAAAATTGAAACGTTGCAATGTACTGAAACCATCAGCATCCCTTTGTTTTTTAGCATCTGTAAACAAATCTGTATTCAGATCGATAAAGTTTTCATCTGGCCAAACTGTGCTTTCTGTTGCAGAACTTTGTGGCGTATATTTCAACGGCATTTCATATTCATAGTAATTATCTGTATAATCACTACCTACACGAATAAATAATTTTGTACCATTATCAATCGCATTTGACGCTCTATCTAATAAGTTTTGAGCAGATACAAACATTTGCAACTTTTTGTATCGACGCAAATCTAAATTTGTATTCTTAAAAATAGCTTTTGAAGTACTTCCTGGTTTAAACTTCGCCTTCAATGTCATCGAAGCTTCGTTCTGAGATTGATATCCCGTTGTTCCTTGAGTTTGTTCACGATAAACTCCAGGAGGAATCATATAACGAGGACGATCTGTACCATTTCGTTCGATACTTACCTCACCAATTTCTAAATCATCAATATTTTTATCCTCCTCATAACCTTCTTGATTACTAATGATATAAGGATAAATGTTTTTTGTATAACGACGCCATTCAGAACGAACTAAATCAAAAGTACCAAAACGTAGAGTTGTTTCTTCCTCGAAACCTCGCATCACCATACGCATAAAACGAGCAGCTGTTAACACACTTTCTGCTTGTGCAATAGACGCATCATTGTTTAACTCTTCTACTCCATCTCCGTCAAGATCTAAATCAAAGTTATCAACAGGAATACGAACTTGATACCATTTTACATCATGTTTCGTTTTGTCAGGAAATTCTCCCTGAACCGTTTTTCTTGCAACAATAAATTTATTGTTTGGATCTTCTAACGTTTGACGGTTAATTTTTAATGTATACTGATTATAGTTTTCTGTCTGATCTAAATTGAAATCACCATTAATATCTTCTGTATCTGGCGTTAAAGATGATGCATGTAAAGGATTATCAGTTGAATTATTTCCTTGTGGATTTCTGAAATAACGGTAACGATCTTGAACCGTATTCCCGATTGATGCACCTCTAAAGCGATCATCTAAGAAGAATAAATAATTATCATTTGCAGGATCTAATTCTCCTGTCACTAAATTATTACTCGTAATTCCATAACGTTGCGCTTCTTCCTCATCTGTTAATCCATTATAACCCAAATCTTGTTGTTTTCGGGCAGCTCCATCCGTATCAAAAGCATATAAAATTGGATTTAACTGAGGTGTTAATCCCCATTTAGAAGCAACAGTCGCCGCACCATTTCCAGAATGAGGCAATCCATTTTCGTACATCATTTCGCCGTCTTTTAAGACGTCTTCTGAAACATTTCCTAAATGTACCAATAACTCTCCTTCTCCACCTTTTCCATCTGCATAAGGATCCATCATCCAAAACTCGATGTATTCCACATTCGAATCTTTGAAGTTAGAAACTGAAATAGGACGCATAATTGCTCCCCAGTTTTTCGTATCTACTGCATTTGGATTAACATTATAAGGTCCACGTTCTTGCGGATAGAATGTCATATCAAATGTGCTGATGTACGAATTTGTACCAGCCATTACATCACGTTGATCAAAAAGCTCTTTTAACTTAATGCGACGTGCCATGTGTGTTGACATTTGTTGATCTGTTAAAGGCGAACTTCCTCCCATACCATAAAAACGCGGATCAATAGAATACCATGATAACATACGACGACCATTGTTGAATGATAAATCGTCATTTTTCATTCCATTTGGGAAGAACGGGTGGTAACCAGAAGCAGAATATCCAGCAGGTTTTCCTGGTGTTGATCCAAATTTCCATGAACTAACATCTAATAAACTAATGCGCGATTGTGCATCTTCGAAATCGTCTATATAAGAATAACCTCCTGTCACTTTGTTCATTCCTGGCATCAAATAAGCCGCCTCTGCCTGAACACTAATGTTCGACATTTGGTCCGTTTTGATTCCCGGAATTTTATTTGTTAAACGAGTTAACCACTCAGCTTCTGAGTTATATTGTGTATTAAGTCCAACAATTGTGTTATTCACAGGTTCTGAACCAAATTGTGTTTTTTGCGTAACTGGACGTTCTTGGTAATTAATTAAAGTTCCGCCTAACATAAACTTATCACTAAATTTATGCTCGACATTAATTCCCATGAAACGTTTTTTCTGTAAATTAAATGTAGATTGATTTTCTAAAGAAACATTAATTGGTGCTCCAGAATTTTTCAATTGTTCATTAATGATTTTTACACGCCCCAACTGATAATCTACCGTATAATCTACGCCTTCCGTCAACGTTGCTCCACCAGAAGTTACTTTAACAGAACCTTGCGGCACATTGAAAGCGCCCAACGGAATACCATCTGTCACCGTTCCTTTGTAACGACCTTCTAACGTATAACGATTAGCTAATTTTTCGCCAGAAAGTGTATTTGGTAATTGACGATAAATTTGATTAAAAACATATTCTTCATTTTGACCTTTTAATTTATTGCTCAAATATTTACCAAAAGGTTCAACAGAAGTGAAAATAATATTTCCTCTTTCTGTATCAATTGTTAACCCTGGTTGAAAATCAAATAAACCATCACCTTTACTTCCGTCAGGATTTTGTTGTAATTGTCCGTTCGAATTTAATCTATCCATGTTCAGAACTTGAATTAACGATTGTTCTGAAACAGCAGAATTTGGTAAGTAATTTAATTTTCCAGAAGATTGTTCACCATTATCCTTGAAATTAATATTCATCAAAAAATCTTCACTCGAAACACCATAAGCATTTAACGAATAAATATTTTTCATCATCAAATCCCACATTGGCGAAGCCACATTAACTGCAGAATTTGGTTTGATTAATTTCGCAATAATTGGTTTATCTGTCTCGCTCGACATTTGTCCAACTTTGTATAATTTTGTCGGATCAGAGCTTAACGAATATTGAAACGAAACCGCTAATAAATCTTCACCATCAACCAAAGGCGTATTCAAGGAAATGTATCCTAATTTTGGATAGAAAGTGAATTCGGAAGCATCAAGTTTACGAACATTTTCGTTGACGATAAAGTTTTCTCCATCCTGAAATTGTTCTCCATTGAAAGAATATCCGTTCAAATAACTTCTTGCATCACTAATCTTAGTAAAACCTTGAGAATTAATCTCATTAAATAAGGCATTACTACTATTTTGAGGCGCTGTATCACCTTCTGCAATATCTCGCAAAGCGATAATAGAACGTCTATTCTGTTGATTCCCTCCAGATTTATCAACTTTCCAAACCTCAATATTACTGATATTGATATTACTGTTAACTGCAGGATAATTTGCTAACGCTCTATCGTAACTATTTCTAAAAAATTGACCTAAGAAAAAGTGTCTATTGTATTCATATTTTTCGGCAGCGACTTTAAAATCAGTCATCACACCGCCACCTTGAACCACAATATTTTTAGATTCCGAACGTTGTTCTGAAAAGACAGCCGATACATTTGTACGACCGAATTTAAGATCTGTTCTAACTCCAAAAAGTGATTGCGCACCTGTAATCAACGAAGTACTAAGCGGCATCGAAATATTACCAACCTCTATATTTTGTAGAATATCATCTTCTCCTCCAAATGGATCCAATTTATTCCCCAAAGCCTTTCTCCACTGAAGTTTCATTTGATTTTCGAAGCCAAAACCAGCTTGCGTATCATAATTCACTTTCATCTGAAGATTTTCTCCGACTTTACCCAAAATACTCAATTGCATACGTTGATTAAGATCCATTGTAAGCGTTTGACGGTTTTGTGGCAACAACATTGGGTTATCTATCTTTTGCAAGAAAACACCCAATTCTAAATTTGCATAACCTTGCGGAATCAATGAGATTTCTGATCCACCAAAAATAGTTTCGAAAGCTTTCGATTTCACCTTAAAACTTGGTAAAATACTTCCTTCTTTTTTTCCTTCCTTATCTCCAAAACGTTCTTCACGATAAAATTGATCGTTGGTTTGAGATTTTGTACGGAAATAATTTTTCATGTCTTGATTCTGAACCAAAGTCAGGTATTCTTGACGTGTCAAATAGATAGGTTCGGAAACTAAACTTGTTCCAATTTGAGGATATAAAATATACTGACGCTTTATCGCATCATATTGTACATCGTATTTTATTTGATTATCTAAAAACAATCCACCTTTTTGATCTCGGATAGGAAACTTAAGCGTATCACTTTCCTGAGCCATAACATCGCTCATAGTTCCCATTGCAAAAAGGAAACACAAAGCTGCTATAGTAGAGCCTTTACGAATAGTTTTTGGTTCGTTATGAATCTTCATTAAATTTTCTTCAAGGTTTCTTTTACTAAGAATTCCACGTCTGCATCTGGCTGATCTTGTAGGATTTTGTCCATAATTTTCTCTGCAGATTTTTTAGGAATTCCTAAAACTTCTAAAGCAGATAACGCTTCATTCTTAGATTTATTTTTAACCGAAGTAGAATTAACATCTAATATTAAATTTTGATCCAATTTATCTTTCAAGTCAATGATAATTCTTTGCGCTGTTTTAGCTCCAATTCCTTTTACACTTTGCAATAATCTGGCATCTTCTTGAGCGATTGCAGTTGCAATTTCTTTGGAAGAAAGTGTCGAAATAATCATCATTCCAGAAGCTGGACCAACACCGTTAACACTAATTAATTTCTGAAAAATTTCTCGTTCTAGTTTTGTTGCAAATCCATAAAGTATATGCGCATCTTCGCGAACGATCAAATGTGTAAAAATTGTAACCAATTCTTCGTGTTCTAAAGTAGAATATGTATTTAGTGAAATATTGACCCAATATCCGACCCCATTGCAATCTATTACAGCATTTGTTGGATAAATCTCGATTAATTTACCTCTTAATTGTGTTATCATTTTGACGTTTATTTAGTTACACTACATATAGTGATAACGTCAAAAATACGATTTATTTTGTAAGGATGAAAGTATTGATTTTAATGAAAGCCTTGTCAAGATTTAAATCTTAACAAGGCTTCAATTGATTTGAATTAAATATTTTGAGAAATCAATTTTTAGTTTTTTAACGCTTTAATTTTCTCAATCATTCTTTCGGCATTACCGTTGGTTCCGCCAAGGCTGATGGCTTTGTTGTACCATTCTAATGCCAAATCGTATTGCTTGTTAGTTAGATAAGCTTCGCCCAAACTATCAGCAACACTTGAGTTATTTGGAAACTCTTTTACAACCAATTGAAATATTTTTATCGACTCATTTATTTTGCCCGCTCGTAGAAATTCATAACCCAAAGTATTAAGTTCGATTGGATTTTCAAAACTATATTCTTTTTCGGAAGTATTTTTCAGTTGATAATAATTTTCAATCGCTTTATTGACGTCGGTTTGTGCTTCTTTTCTTAAAGCTTGGTAAACCGATTTTTTAGGAATTTCGAATGTTTTTCCTAGCATAATATCTCGAATGACATGTCCCAAATCCCAAACTTTATTCCGACTGTTGGATGCTAAAATGATAACGACATCGTTCTTCATATCATTTAACACCAAAGATTCAAATTTATAGGAAACACCGTTATGACGCTGCAACTCTTCATCTCTAAAATAATCTCCAAATGATCCACCTTGATGGTCTTTTGTGTAGGGATTATTCAATAATGTTTCAAAAGATTTTCTAGAAATTAAACGATTATGATTCATCGCATCAATCCATTTGTACATGTCATTAGTATCCAACCAAAGCCAACCGCTGACAAATTCCATTTCTGGACACCGAACATTATCCATATCATAGCAAGACGTTCGATTTTTATAACCAAATTTCGGATCAAACACGGAATTGTTCATTTTCAAAGGTTTTATAATATTTTTCGTAACAAAATCTTGGAAAGTCATTCTTGTTATCTTTTCAATAATTCTTCTTTGTAAAAAAACATTGCCGTTATCGTATCGGTAATCCTTTCCAGGTTCAAATAACAATGTATCTGTTTTTCTCAAAATCTTCCACGCTTCTTCATCGTTTTTCGGGACAATTAATCCATTTTCTATTCTGGGAATTCCGCTAGCATAATTAATCAAATGTCTGGTTGTTACTTTTTCCGACCATTTCGGCAAATCCAAATTATATTTCGAAATCGGGTCATCAAGCTTAAGTTGACCACGTTCTACCAACATCAAAATCGCAACTGCATTAAACTCCTTTGCAATAGAACCAAAATTGAAAATTGAATTTTTCGTTAAAGATTTTTTCTTCATTTCATCAATAAAGCCAAAGGGATTTTTGATAGATAATTTTTCCTTTTTTGGCAACCAAAACATTTCCATTGAACAAATCTTTTTCGTAGGATTTAGTCATTAGTTCATTAATTTGATTGATTTCTGTTTTTTGTTCAACCGGCTTTTGAGCTGAAAGAAAATTGGAGAATAAAATACTTCATGATATTAAGACAATTATTTTTTTCATTGTAATTATATTTTAAAAACTTTCTGCAAAGCTGATCTAAAAAGCGTTGATACACGACCGATTAAAAAAAACGAACGCATTTTCAGCAAATAATTTTATTTTACAAAGCTTCCTTTCTGTAATCGGTTGGTGTTTTTCCTGTATATTTTTTGAAGGATGTATTAAACGAAGATTTGGAATTAAATCCAACTTGATACAAAATTTCCAAAACGGTCAACTCTTTTTGAGTGCAATCTTTTAGAATTTGTATGGCTTTTTTAATTCGATATTCATTTACAAAATCAAAAAAATGTTTGTCCATGTACAAATTAATCAAAGCCGATAAATCTTTCACAGGCATATTTAATTGCTCTGCCAAATTCTGAATCGTTAAAGATGAATCGAGATAAGGTTCATTTTTAACCATAAAATCTTTTAATGATTCTATTTGATTATTTTTTTCGACGTCGATTTCTAGTGTAGATTTTTGCTTTGGAATAGCTTCCTTAATCGGTTGCAAATTTTCATTAACTCCTCGGAAAAAATCAGGATTATTTAATGCGACAAATAGATACCAACAAGTACAAACAAAAAAAGAAAAACCATCTAGCATCACAATCCATTCCCTCAATTCGCCGAAACCGTAAGTGAAAGTAATCACCCATCTTATCAATACTAAAAAATGTACAACGTAATATAGAATGGTGATTTTGTAAAGCGCATTAAACTTAGAAATATCAGGATTTGCATAATTTTCGAAATAGACTGTTTTCGATTTTCGAATTACCAAAAATGAAGCAATAAAATAGATTTGAAAAAGAACTTCGAACAGAATATAAAAAAAATTCATTATCGGCGAATCATTCAACTCATTTATGAAACTAATTTTTCCAGCCCTATCTTGAAAATAAATTCCATATGCCATATACAAATTGAACGCAACGAATGGAATAGTGTGCCACAAATACTTCGGTTTTAAACGGAATTTGTTAAAACTAACCGACAAAACATAGAAATAAAATGTTGCTGGAGCCAAATAATTAAAACTCCAACGGAAAGCTTCTAGGTTGATGTAATTCACAGGAAAATCACGCATCAAAAACTTCAATCCATCTGCAGCAGTTGTAAAAAGAAAAAAAGCAAGTAAGCAATTTGAAAGTTTGTGCTTACTTTTTACAGTTACCAAAAACAAGGCAAGCACAAGAACAAGGAAAACTCCTATAAAAGCAGCGATTTCTTTAAAAGTAAATTGGTCCATTTTTGTAAAACAAAATTCAAAAATACTAACGCAATGATTCTTTAATTTTTATGCAATAAAGGTATTAATATTAGATTTAAAAACTTAAAATGTGAAATAAAAAACTCTTTTTCTTGTTGCGAATTATTTGAATAAAAAATGATAATCACATACAATGCTCATCCATTCCATTTAGCTGAAGTGCTTCTTTGGCTGGTGAGATGAAAGGAATGTTTAATTCTAATCCGCGAAGGATAAATAATACACCCAAAATAAGTGTAATAATTGGTAAGATTTTTAAGATAGTTTGACGTTGTTTTACGGATAAAAAATTTCCAAATAAAACGGTTGCAAACATCAAAGGCAAAGTTCCAAATCCGAAGAAGAACATAAACATCGCACTTTTGTAAACTGATCCTAAACCAATGGCAGCTGTAAGTGAAGCATAAACCATTCCGCAAGGTAAAAGGCCATTTAATAGACCAACTATATAAAGTGAGGAAGAATCTTTCTTGATTAAGAATTTACCAAGAGAGAGTTTTACTTTTACCATCAAGGCGTTAACAGGGCGAAGTTGCGTAGCACCATTTTCGTAGAATTTTGGAATCATGACCATAATAATCATCAAAACTCCAATCAAAATACTTAAGTAATTTTGTAATCCAACAAATGAAAATGATTCACCAATCAATCCTAAAATTGCGCCTAAAATTGTATAAGTGGTTACACGTCCTAATTGATACGTCAAATTACGAAGTGTAAATTTTAGTTTGTTTTGAGATTCTAATCCCAAAGATAAAGCAATAGGCCCGCACATCCCCACGCAATGCAGGGACGATGTAAGACCTATGGATAATGCTATGATAACTATTGTGAAATCCATCGAATGGACTTTTTAATCAAATAAGTTTGATTATTTTCTTTCCAGCTTAAAGTTAATTCGTATTCTCCGTCAATTAACTTAACAGAAGGTACTAAGAAATTTTTTCTGTCTGATAATTTGATTGTTGTTTTAACGTCTTTGGTTTCGTTATCATTTCGCATCAAAAAAATATCTCCTTTAAAATCGGCAGCAGTAGTTGCTGGAAATTGAAATAAAAATCCATTTGCTTGTACAATAACTTCTGGTTTTTCGGCTAAAGTATTTGCACGTTTTTCAGCATTTATTTCATCCTGAAAATGAATTTCTTTTTCGTAATAATCCTCGGTTACCATTCCACCTGTATCTCCTGCAAAATATAACAATGATAGAATGAATATCATAAAACATCCCAAAGCAATTGCTACATAATGTCCCCAATTTAACTTCATATGATTAATATTTGAATGGAGCTGAGAAGCTCGTTTCGTATTTATCGATTACTTTTCCTTTTTGATTAACTAAGCCAATCACTACTTTTTCTTTGTACGATTTAACTTCATCCATTGGAATTTTCAAGAAGAATTTTCCTTGAATGATTTGACCTTTTTCCATGTTCAATTTATTTTCGCCTTCATACATTTCTACTTTTGAGTTTTTGTGTGATAGCAATTGAACAGTTACAATTTGATCCGCATTCGTTTTGTTGTACAATGTATACTCGAATTGATTAACGTAGTATTTTCCTTCTACCTTGTAATCTGTTCCAGGAACTTTAAGGTATTTAGATTCTACATCAGAACGAGAGAACAAGAATGCTGTCATTGCTCCAATTAATAATAATAAGGCAAATGTATAAGCTGCTAAACGTTTCGTGAATTTGAATTTTTCTCCACGTTTAATATCATCTTCAGAAGCATAACGAATCAATCCTGTTGGTAAACCAACTTTTTCCATTACTTCGTCACATGCATCAATACAAGCTGTACAGTTAACACATTCTAATTGGATACCGTTACGAATATCAATTCCAGTTGGACAAACAACTACACATTGACCACAATCTATACAATCTCCTTTTCCTTCTGCTTTACGGTCTTCGTTCTTTTTGAATTTTGCTCGACCAGCTGTTCCTTCACCACGTTTGAAATCATATGTTACATTGATTGTATGTGCATCAATTAATACGCCTTGGAAACGTCCGTAAGGACAAACCAATGTACATGCTTGTTCACGAAACCATGCAAAGATGAAATAGAAAGTAGCTGAGAAGAAAACCAATCCAACTAATGTTCCTACATTTTCTGCAGGACCTTCTTTTATTACATCATACAATGCATCAGCTCCAATAATATAAGCTAGGAATACATTTGCGATAATAAATGAAATGATTGCGAAGATGGTCCATTTCAGTAATTTTTTACGAATTTTTTCTTCGTCCCAATCTTGCTTATCTAATCTTATTTGTTTTGCTCTATCTCCTTCTATGGCGTATTCTATTTTTCGAAAAACCATTTCCAAGAAAATAGTTTGTGGACATACCCATCCACAAAATAAACGACCATAAGCCATGGTGAATAATACGATGAAAATAATTGTCGTGATCATTCCTAAAGCTAAAAGGAAGAAGTCTGATGTAAAAAATGGAAAACCAAATAAAATGAATTGACTGTGCAATACATCAAATTTGAACAATGGATTTCCATTAGGTAATTTAAAGAAAGGCGTTAAGATTAATATTGCTAACAATACATAACTTACATACGTCCTATAATTTGTAAACTTACCTTTTGGTTTTTTAGGGTAAACCCATTTACGCTCTCCTGTTCGCTCCATAGTTCCAATGGAAGTACGTACATCTTCGTTCATTTGGCTGTTTTCATCCAAATAATCGTCTAAATTAAATTCATCTTTTGGGTCAGAATTTTGAACACTCATTATAGTGAATTTTAAATATATACAAATTTACGACTAAAAAAGAAAAGAGAGCTTATAAATAAGCTCTCTTTCAATATGATATTTGTTGTAATTATTCAATCAATTACTTTTGTTTCCATGCTTCCATTAAGTCACCTTGAGGAGCAGCTGCACCTTCTGCAACTGTTTTCGTAGGTTCTTTTTGGTTGATGTAATATACATAAGAAGCTACTTTCTCAATTGCTAATCCAGATAACTCTTTACGTTGTCCAAATGCACGCATTTGAGGATTGTGTGGAGATCCATTGTAAACAATGTGATAAATATTTTTGAATAAACTATCTTCTACATGATTCACCCAGTAATCATCAGTTAAGTTTGGTCCAATACCTCCTTTACCACCTTCCATGTGACATTGCACACAGTTTTGCTCAAAGATTTTTTTACCTTGTTCTACAATTGCAGGATCATTAGATTTGTTTACAGCTCCTGTGATATCAATATCATTTGCAACTGCCCAAATACTATCTTGTGCATCTTTGTAAACCATTTCTTCTTCGTATTCTTTGTCCATGTGAGCAAAGTCTGTAAAGCTATATGCCATTACATAAACCACCATAAACACAACACCAAAGTAGAATAATGATAACCACCATTGTGGTAAAGCATTGTCTAACTCTTTGATTCCGTCAAAACCGTGATCTAAGATAATAGATTCTTCTTCTTCGTCTGATTGTTTTTTACCAGCACTACTGAACAATCTTTTGAAGTAACCTATTTTACCATCTTCTAAATATTTAGCTTGTTCTTCTTCAGATAATCTTTTAAATTTCTCTGCTTCAACAACTTTATTTAAAGCATTGATAATTAAAAGCATCACAATTGCAACTGCTAATACTGCCCAGAAAATTCCTTGCGCAAACACATGTTTCAAGTGCTCCAATAAATTGTGCATCATTCCTTGAAAACCTGGTTCTGGCACCACATCTACTGGCGTCACCATTGTAAACGCTAAGATTACTGCTAATAGCGTTAATGGGATAAATATATAAGCCGGGGTACGTTGTCTCATTTTGTATTATTTTTTTCGTTCTCTTCTGGTTCTAAATCTAAAGCTGCTGACTCGCTGTCTTTGTAATACTCTTTTGGTTTTTTCATAACCTTAACAAAAATCGTCACAAAGACTGCTATAAATCCTATTAGGATTAATGTCTGCAATAAAGATGCATACTCATACTGAGAAAGGAATTCTTTATAATATTTTAACATTAGTTACTTGCTGTCTCTACTTGTTCAGCTTTGATATCTGTTCCTAAACGTTGTAAATATGCGATTAACGCTGTAATCTCACGATCTCTTAACGGAACAAACTCTTTACCTTGTTGTTTAGCTTCTGCTTCTTTTTTCGCATATAACTCTTTCAAGTCAGACGCATCTTTAAAGATAGTTTGCTCGATTGCTAAAGCTTGTTTGTTCATAGAAACTTGCATACTGTCAAAATCTTCTTGTTGATAAGGAACACCTAATGCAACCATTGATTTCATTTTATCACGCGTTAACTCACGGTCTAATTTATTGTCAATTAACCAAGGGTAACGTGGCATGATAGAACCATCTGATGTAGAACGTGGATTCCACATATGTTTGTAATGCCAAGCGTCTGGGTTTTTACCTCCTTCGCGGTGTAAGTCTGGACCAGTTCTTTTAGAACCCCATAAGAATGGGTGATCGTAAACAAATTCTCCTGCTTTAGAGTATTCACCATAACGTTTTACTTCGTCACGGAATGGACGAACCATTTGCGTATGACAAGCATTACATCCTTCACGAATATATAAATCACGTCCTTCTAATTCTAACGGAGTATAAGGTTTGATACTTGCGATTGTAGGTACGTTTGATTTTACCACGATTGTAGGAACAATCTCTACTAAACCACCAACTGCTAAAGTTAATACTGCTCCAATTGTCATTACTAATGGAGTTCTTTCAATCCAAGAGTGAACACCTTCTCCTTGTGCACGTGTAGAAGCTTTTGGTGCTAAAGCTGGCGCCTCTGCATCCTCGTTTGCAACAAAGTGTCCAGATTTTACAGTTTTCCAAACATTGATAATCATTAAGATTGATCCTAATAAATATAATGTTCCACCAAATGCACGTAATGGATATAACCATTTTTTAAGAATAGTAACCGTTTGTAAGAAGTTACCATATTCTAATGTTCCGTCTGCTGCGAATTGTTTCCACATTAAACCTTGTGTCCATCCTGCAACATACATAGGAATTACCCAGAATAAGATACCGAAAGTACCAATCCAGAAGTGAGCGTTAGCCATCTTTACAGATGCTAATTTTGTGTTGAATAATTTTGGGGCTAAGTAATAGATCATACCAAAAGCGATAAATCCATTCCATCCTAAAGTACCTACGTGTACGTGAGCAGGAACCCAGTCTGTAAAGTGACCAATTTTATTTAATGTTTTTGTTGCTAACATTGGACCTTCAAAAGTAGCCATACCATAACAAGTTAAGGCAACTACGAAGAATTTCAAAATAGGATTTTCTCGTACTTTATCCCATGCACCACGTAATGTTAATAAACCATTTAACATACCTCCCCAAGATGGAGCGATTAACATGATAGAGAAACCTGTTCCTAAAGCTTGTGCCCAACCTGGTAATGCGGTATAAAGCAAGTGGTGAGGACCAGCCCAAATATAAATAAAGATTAATGACCAGAAGTGGATAATAGATAATTTGTATGAGAATACAGGTCTATTAGCTGCTTTTGGTACAAAGTAATACATTAATCCTAAGATAGGTGTCGTTAAGAAGAATGCTACCGCATTGTGTCCGTACCACCATTGTACTAACGCATCTTGAACTCCAGAATACAATGAATATGATTTCGGAGCCGTTAAGCTAAATGTTACAGGGATTTCTAAATTGTTAAACACGTGTAACATTGTAATTGCAGCCCAAGTTCCGATAAAGAACCAAATTGCTACATACAAATGACGAACACGACGTTTAGCAATCGTTAAGAACATTTGTGCTCCAAACAATACCCAAACTAAAGCGATTAAAATATCAATTGGCCATTCGTGCTCAGCATACTCTTTAGAAGTGTTGTATCCTAAGATAAATGTTACAAATGATAATACAATAAATAATTGCCATCCCCAGAAAACGATCCAGCTTAAAACATCGCTGTACATTCTGGTTTTCAACAACCTTTGCATTGAATAATAAGCTCCGGTAAAGAACGAGTTTCCAACAAACGCGAACACCGCAAATGTTGTGTGAATCATTCTTAATCTACCAAAACCAAGTGTCCCTTGTGAATTGATTAAGCCTTGGATGTTCCCTCCGATTGTACCATCATCCGATCCGAAGATGTATTCTGGTAACGTTGGAAAAAACAACAAAGTTGCAACCAATACTCCAAAGAAAAATGCCATAACTGCCCAAAACAATGTGGCATAAAGGAAATACTTTACGATCTTATTGTCGTAACTAAAAGTCTGCATTTGCATTATGAGTCGATTTTATCTTGTGTTTTTTTATCATCTTTTAACATTCTCACTGCTGGGGATTCATCCTCATCAAATTGTCCTTTCTTATACCCTAAAAAGAATAAAAGAAGGAAAATTGCCCCCAAAGAGACACTAACTAATATCATTAATAATAATATCCCCATAGCTCCACAAAATTACAAAGCCCTAAGTTCTTATCACAATGATTTTGGTCAGAGCAGTATGTATAACTCTAATTTAAAATCAATCTAAATTCCATTTTGTTAATTTATCTGCAATTCGGGTACTTGTCGTTGCAAAAATTAACACTGAAATAGAACTTATTGGCATCAATATAGCCGCTACAACTGGCTGTAAATAACCAGAAACAGCAAAACTAAGTCCAACAATATTATACAAGAAACTGATGAAAAAAGCAATTTTTACAAATTTCATCGTGGTCTTCGATAAGTTCAAGAAATTTGGAATTGCCGAAAAACTTTTTCCATCCAAAATTCCATCACACGAAGGCGAAAAACTGTTAATATCCTCAGAAATAGAAATCCCTACTGTACTTTGTTTCAAAGCTCCAGCGTCATTCAATCCATCTCCAAGCATCATCACCTTCTTCCCTTCTTGTTCCAATTGTTTGATATATTCTAACTTATCAGTTGGCGATTGATTAAAAATCAATTTTGCATTGGCTGGAAAAATAGTTTCTAAATATTCTTTTTCAGAATCATTATCCCCAGACAAAACGTGTAACTGATATGTATCCAATTCTTTCAATAAACGATCTAAACCTTTTCGATATCGATTGGTATACACAAATTTACCAAAAACTTCTCCATCAATCGCTATAAAAACTTGAGATTGATTTAATCTATTTTCATTAAAAATTGCATTCGTGAAACTTCTCGAACCAACTTTTACTTGATGTCCATCTACATCAGCTTGCTGACCTTTTCCTACAATTTCTTCGTAATTAGAAATTGGCAAATGATCATCAACCGTCAACTTCTTATATAATGTACGGCTTAAAGGGTGATTAGAGTTTCTAATCAATGCTTTCACCAATTGCTTTTGATACTCAGAAAGTTCTTTCCCCTCGTATTGCACTTGCGCTTCATCACTTTCCGTAATTGTACCCGTTTTATCAAAAACTACGTCTGTAATTTTCTCCATTCTTTCGACTGTTGATGTATTTTTTACATAAAATTTCTTATTCCCGAAAATACGCATCATGTGTCCCAAAATAAACGGAGACGATAAACCTAACGCACAAGGACAAGCGATAATTAAGATTGATGTAACAACTTCTAATATTTTTGAAGAATCGTGAAAATACCAATAAACAGCAGAAATTGCTGTAATAATAAGGATGATTAATGTGAAATAATGACTGATTTTATTCGTCAAAGCATTCAACTCAGATTCTTCTTTCTGGAAAGCATCATTGTTCCATAATTGGGTTAAATAACTTTGATTAACATCCGAAATAATTTCCAGCTCAATTGCATTACCAGATTGTTTTCCACCAGCAAATATTTTATCTCCAGCTTTTTTATGAATCAAGCGAGATTCTCCCGTTACAAACGAGTTATCAATCATCGCTTCACCTTTCATCAAAATGGCATCGGCTGGAATAATTTCTTCATTTCTAATTAAAATTCGATCACCTTTTTTCAAATCAGCCAACAAAATTGGTTGTTCATAACCATTTTCTAATTTCGCAACTGCAATTGGATAAAACGATTTGTAATCTCGATCAAATGCCAACGCTTGCATTGTTTGTTGCTGAAACCATTTCCCTGTCAACATCAAAAATAAAAGCATCGCTAATGTATCAAAGTAACCTGGCGAAATATCGAAAATGATATCATAAGTCGATTTAAACATAATCACGATAATTCCTAACGCAATTGGCACATCGATATTGATATATTTATTTTTCAGACCTTGCCAAGCCGAAACAAAATAATCGGTAGATGAATAAAAGAAAACAGGCAACGACAATGCAAACATCGTCCAACGAAAATATCCTTTGTTTTGATCTAACCATTGTTCTTTTACGTCTCCAAAAACTTCGACATATTCTGGAAATGATAAAAGCATAATATTCCCAAAACAGAATCCTGCAATAACCAATTTGCTCACCAAAGAACGATCGACTTTGCTTTTTTTCTTTTTGTCTAATGTTTTTAGATTAATCGAAGGTTTATAGCCTAAATTTGTAATAAATCTTGCCAAATCACCTAATTTCAAATCCGCATCACGATACGTAATCTGAACAGTTTTTTGCGTAAAATTGACATTAGAAGATATAATATTTGGATTAATCGTATCCAAACTTTCTAACAACCAAACACACGAAGTACAATGCATTACAGGCACGTAAAAGGAGACAACTGTAACGCCGTCATCTGAAAAATCTACAACTTTATCAAAGATTTCTTTTGTGTTTAAGAAATCAAATTGATGATTACTTTTTCCATCAGGACGTAAACCTGCATTACGATTAAGGTCGTAATAATCTTTTAGATTATTTACGTTTAAAATCTCGTAAACCGTTTTACAACCCTGACAACAAAAATCCTTTTCATCGAACTGAATAACCTCTTCTTCAATTCTTTGACCACAGTGAAAACAATTCTCTTCCATACTATTTTACAAAATTACTTTCCTTTTATCAGAATTAACGTTAACTTTGTATGAATTAAGTCATAACAACAAGATATGTCAGAGTTTAATGAGAATGTAGTATCGATTAAAGCGATGTTTGATAACCCAGAGTCTTTCGGGGTTTTTAGTAAGGAAGAATTATTGGAGTTTGAGCAAGAGAAGAAAATCATCAACCTAAAAAAAGGAGACGAGATTATCCAGGAAGGTAATACACCAAAAGGTATATATTGCGTCATGAAAGGAACTGCTAAGTTGTTCAAAATTGGTTTTAATGGAAAAGAGCAAATTCTACGTTTTATCAACGAAGGTGACATTATCGGTTATCGCTCAATCTTAAGTCAAGAAGTATTTGGTGCCTCTGCAACCGCAATGACGCCAGTTGAAATATATTATATTCCAGAAAAATTCTTCTTAAAATTATTAGAAGTTAATCCAAAATTAGCTTTCAATATTTTACAAAGAATTGCTAAAGATTTGGGAGAATATGCAAGAACAATCACTTATTTAGCACAAAAAACAGTTCGCGAACGTTTGGCTGAAGTTTTAATTTTATTAGAAGGAAAATTAGGAACAGACAAAGACGGATTTATCAACATTTCGTTGACACGCGAAGAAATGGCAAATTTGATTGGAACAGCGACAGAATCTGCAATTCGTTTGATTTCTGAATTCAAAACTGATGAATTAATCGAAGTTGAAGGAAGAAAAATAAAAGTTTTAGATCATCAAAAGTTGACGAAATTAGGTCATGTTATTTTGTAAGAATTTATTCTTGATATAAAATCAAAAGTCGCTCGTTGAGCGACTTTTTTATGCAAACTATTTCAATTTCATATAATAATCTTTGAGAATTGGATCAATTTTTTCGAGCGCATATCTCAACGTTGTTCTTGGCATTTGCAACGTATATTCGTCCAAAAACTCAATCAACTTTTCTTCATTCATTTTTCCCATTTCACGCAACATCCAACCATTTGCTTTATGCATTAAATCGTGTGAATGATTAAGATTTTTCAACACAATTTCAGGAACAATTGAAAATGATTTTTGTTTGATAAAATACATAGTTGATACAGTTGCGATTCGTTTTTCCCACAAATCATCTGAATCTGCCAATTCAAAAAGCAATTCTTCTCGTTTTTGATGAAAACAATAATGTCCCAAAATTTTATAACAACTTGTGTCAACCAAATCCCAATTGTTGATTTGAGAAGTTTGAGCAAGATAAAAATCGATGATATCTTTTCTTACAAGTTCATCTTTTGATTTTTCGTACTTCAAGACCAATATCAATAAAGCTGTTAATCTATATTCGTGAATATTGGAATTCAATAAATTTTTGATGTCATTTAATGAAACTTGTTGATAAAATTCTTTCGCAATCAAACGTTGATTCGGAACAGAAATCCCAAGAAGAATATCTCCTTCACCATATTCTCCTTTTCCAGTTTTGAAAAAACGCATCATAATCTTCGCTTTATCATCGTCCGCTAAATCTTGTAAAGTTGATTTTAATTGCTCTATCATATTTTATCAATTAGATTTTGAAGTTAACAAAAAAAGAGTCCAAAAACTGAACTCTTATTTATTTTAAAATATTAAATATAAATTTAATAACTTTAATGCAAACTTACATTTATGAATTTCAAACACAAGCCTCTAATATTCTTCTTCTTCCTGATTATAATAATCAATGGTCTTATAAAGTTGTATAATAATTTTCCTGAAAATTCAATGGGTCTTTATATTCAAATTGGATTATTATTTATGGTTATATTAATTCTAATTTTTAATCTTAAAAAATCTAAAAATTAAAACTATTACTCTTCCGAATCATTTTCTTCCTCATCGTAATATTGAAAAAGGAAATTATTATAAGGAAAACGTTTCATGTGAATTTCTTTCACTTCTTCATAAACCGTTTTTCGCAAATCTTCTAAATTATCTTTTTCCGTTGCCGAAATAAACAATGTCGGATAATCTGTTTTCGCCATCCACGTACGTTTCCAATCTTCTAACGAATAATTTTCAAATTTCTTTTCAGACAAATCATCTTCATCTTGTTTGATATAAGAAAAATTATCAATTTTATTGAAAACCATAATCGTTGGTTTTTCTTTCGACTCTATTTCAGCTAAAATTTGATTCACAGAATTCACATGATCCTCAAAACTCGCATGCGAAATATCCACAACATGGACCAACAAATCCGCTTCACGAACCTCATCTAATGTAGATTTAAACGATTCTACCAATTGTGTTGGCAACTTGCGAATAAACCCAACCGTATCCGTTAATAAGAAAGGTAAATTACCAATTACCACTTTTCGAACCGTTGTATCTAATGTTGCAAATAATTTATTTTCGGCAAAAACTTCGGACTTCGATAAGACATTCATCAACGTTGATTTCCCAACATTTGTGTACCCAACCAACGCAACGCGTACCAATGCTCCTCGATTTTTACGTTGAGTCGCCATTTGCTTATCGATTCCTTTCAATTTCTCTTTCAATAACGTAATTCGATCACGAATAATACGTCTATCCGTTTCAATTTCCGTTTCACCAGGACCACGCATACCAATTCCTCCACGTTGACGCTCTAAGTGTGTCCACATTCGTGTTAATCGTGGTAATAAATATTGGTATTGAGCCAATTCTACCTGCGTACGTGCATATGAAGTTTGCGCTCGTTGAGCAAAAATATCTAAAATCAATTGTGTACGGTCGATGATTTTTTTGTTGACAACTTTCTCAATATTTTTCAACTGAGAAGGCGTTAATTCATCATCAAAAATAACTGTATCAATATCATATTCTTCGACAAAAGCCGTGATTTCATCTAATTTCCCGCTTCCTACAAAGAATTTAGAATCAGGTTTGTCCATTCTTTGTGTAAAACGTTCTCCAACTGTCGCTCCAGCTGTATAAGCTAAGAACTCCAATTCGTCCATATATTCCGTCAGTTTTTCTTCGGATTGTTCACGTGTAATCAATCCAACTAAAACTACTTTTTCGTATTGTGCTTCTTGTTTTTCTAACATATATTACTGCAAAAATAAAAGAAAGTTTTGGATGTAACCGAACTTTCTATAAAATATTGAGAATTAATCAAATCAATAAAACTCAATAAATATTTGAGTTCTTTTGGATAAAAATAGAAAAAAATAAGGTTTTCATAATTAATAACAAGTTTATTTACTAATTTTCAAAAAATCTATTGTCAATTAAAATTTCCTTTCTACATTTGTTCCGACAAAAAAGTAAAAATGTACAAAAATAAATTACATCATCATCACCATCATACTTGCACTCAAGCGAGCAGATAGTGGTATGTAATGATTTTATCACAATATCTAAATCCCGTTTGAGTAAATCGAACGGGATTTTTTGTTACTTCAAGATTTAATCATCGATTTACTCAAACTTAAAAAATATAAAACATTAAAAATGAGTAAATTAAAAATAGCCATTCAGAAAAGTGGTCGATTAAGTGAAAAATCACTCGAATTATTGAAAGATTGCGGAATTAAAATTTCTACAAGTAATCGAAAATTAAGAACCGAATCTCCAAATTTCCCTATCGAAGTTTTATTCTTACGAGACGACGATATTTCACAATATGTAGAACAAGGCGTTGCTGACATCGGTATTTTAGGAGAAAATGAAGTTTGGGAAAAAGATAAAAATGTCACTCAAATTCGTCAATTAGGATTCGCAGGTTGTAAACTTTGTTTAGCTATTCCGAAAGATGAAGCTTATACAGATTTAAGTTATTTTCAAGACAAAAAAATTGCCACTTCTTATCCACGTATTTTACAAAAATTTTTCCAAGAAAAAGGTATCAACGTTAAGATTGAAGAAATTGGTGGAAGCGTAGAAATTGCTCCAAGTATCGGTTTGGCAAATGCTATTTTTGACATCGTTTCTACAGGTTCAACATTATTAACAAATGGTTTGAAACAAGTGGAAACAGTGGTTGAATCACAAGCAGTTTTAATTTCTAACAAAAATCTCGACAATGAAAAACAAGCAATTGTAGATCGTCTTTTATTTAGAATTGAAGCGGTAAAACAATCTTCTGAGAACAAATATATTTTATTAAACGCGCCCAACGAAAAGTTAGAAGAAATCATTGCTTTGTTACCCGGAATGAAATCTCCAACAGTTTTACCACTTGCCGAAAAAGGTTGGTCATCAATCCACACTGTAATTAAAGAAGATACTTTTTGGGACATCATCGAGCAATTGAAAGCTTTGGGTGCGGAAGGAATTTTAGTACTAGAAATTGAAAAAATGATTTTATAATTTTTGATTGACGATTTACAATTTACGATTGAATCGTAATTCGTAATTCTAAAATCGTAATTCGTAACAAAATGCAAACATATATCAAACCTCAACTTTCAGATTGGTCTACGTTAACAGCTCGACCAACGAAAGAAGCACAAGATTTACAAGAAATAGTTTTAGATATTTTTGGAAAAATTCAAACCGAGAAAGATCAAGCTTTAATTGATTTTACAGAAAAATTTGATCAAGTTAAGCTAACTTCTTTAGAAGTTTCTACTCAAGAAATTGAAGAAGCAAAAACTTTAATTTCTGAAGAATTAAAAGGAGCAATTCAATTAGCAGCTTCTAATATTGAGAAGTTTCACACTGAACAACGTGAAGAAGTAAAAGTTATTGAAACCACAAAAGGAGTAAATTGTTGGAGAGAATCTCGCGGTATCGAAAATGTTGGAATTTATATTCCAGGTGGAACAGCTCCGTTATTTTCTACAACTTTAATGTTAGGAATTCCTGCTAAATTAGCTGGTTGCCAAAATATTATTTTATGTACACCTCCAAATAAAGAAGGAAAAATTCACCCTGCAATTTTATATACTGCGAACTTAATCGGAATTGAAAAAATCTACAAAGTTGGCGGAATTCAAGCGATTGGAACGTTAACTTTTGGAACAGAAACGATTCAAAAAGTGGATAAAATTTTCGGTCCAGGAAACCAATATGTAACTGCAGCAAAACAAGTTGCTCAAAACTTTGGTGTAGCCATCGACATGCCTGCTGGTCCAAGCGAAGTTTTAGTGATTGCAGATGAAACTTCGGTTCCTAAATATGTGGCTGCCGATTTATTATCACAAGCCGAACACGGAATCGATTCACAAGTGATTTTATTAACAACAAACGAACAAATATTAAATGAAACGATTGAAGAAATCAATGCTCAATTAGAAGTTCTGCCAAGAAAAGAATTAGCGACTAAAGCGTTAGAAAATTCAAAAGGAATTGTTTTAAATTCTATCGAAGAATGTGTAACTTTTTCAAATATTTATGCACCTGAACATTTAATTTTCGCTTGCGAAATGGCTGAAAATTATATCGATAAAATTATTAATGTAGGTTCAGTTTTCTTAGGAAATTATTCGTGTGAATCGGCTGGTGATTATGCTTCAGGAACCAATCACACTTTGCCAACTAATGGTTATGCAAAAAATTATTCAGGAGTTTCGTTTGATAGTTTTATCAAGAAAATCACGTTTCAGAAATTATCAGCAGAAGGAATTCAAAACATTGGTCCAGCAATCGAATTAATGGCTGAAGCCGAAGAGTTATTTGCGCACAAAAATGCAGTAACCTTAAGACTAAATGATCTAAAATCGTAAATCAAAAATCGTACATGAATTCATTCAACATAAATAACATCATTCGTCCTAACGTAAAAACGCTGAAAGCTTATTCATCAGCTCGTGACGAATTTCAAGAAATAAATAACGATTTCGTTTTCTTGGATGCGAACGAAAATCCTTTCAATAATGGATTGAATCGTTATCCTGATCCTTTACAACGTAATGTAAAATCGATTTTAAGTGAAATCAAAAACTTTCCTGCAAATCAGATTCTATTAGGAAATGGAAGTGACGAAGTGTTAGATTTAATTTTCCGAGCATTTTGCGAACCGAATCAAGATAATGTTATTGCGATTTCACCTTCCTATGGAATGTATGGTGTTTTAGCGAATTTAAATGCTATTGAATACCGAAAATCGTTATTAAACAAAGAAGATTTTCAACCAAACATCGAAGATATTTTCTCAAATGTAGATGAAAATACAAAAATGATTTTTTTATGCTCTCCTAATAATCCAACAGGAGAAATCATCAAAAGAGAAACTATTTTAGAAATTGTGAATCGTTTCAATGGCTTAATAATTATCGACGAAGCTTATATCGATTTCGCCACAGAACAGTCTTGGATAGAAGAAATCAAAAATTATCCAAACGTAATTGTTACCCAAACTTTGTCGAAAGCGGTTGGTTTAGCAGGAATTCGTTTAGGAATTTTGTATGCTTCACAAGAAATTGTGGATGTTTTAAATAAAATAAAACCACCTTATAACATCAATCAATTAACACAATTAAAAGCGATTGAAATTTTAAGCGATTACGATAAAGTGATAGCTATTACAAATACGATTATTCAACAAAAAGAAGTTCTAGAAAATGCTTTAACTGATATCTCATTTGTAGAAAAAATCTATCCAAGCGATTCGAATTTCATTTTGATTAAAGTTGATAATGCAAACGAACGTTACAATCAATTGGTCGAAAAAGGAATTGTAATTCGTAACAGAAACAACGACGATTTATGCGAAAATTGTTTACGTATTACAGTTGGAACGGAAGTTGAAAATCAGAAATTAATACAAACACTTAAAATAATATAATTTGTCATTTCGAATGAAACGACAGTGAAATGAGAAATCTCTGAGATTCCTCCTAACATCGGAATGACATCAAAAACAACTAAAATGAAAAAAATACTATTCATAGATCGTGATGGAACAATGATTTTAGAGCCAGCTGACTACCAAGTTGACAGCTTTTCCAAATTAGAATTCTATCCAGAAGCCTTTACTTATTTAGGTAAAATTGCAAAAGAATTGGACTACGAATTAGTTATGGTGACCAACCAAGATGGTTTAGGAACGCCTTCTAATCCTGAGGAATTATTTTGGCCAATACAAAATTTCGTAGTGAAAGCATTCGAAAATGAAGGCGTGAAATTCGAGGATATTTACATTGATAAAACTTTTGCTCATGAAAATGCGCCAACGCGTAAACCTGGAACGGCTTTATTAACAGAGTATATCAATAACCCTGAATATGATTTAACAAATTCGTTTGTAATCGGTGATCGAATAACGGATGTTAAATTAGCTCAAAATCTTGGTGGAAAAGGAATTTTTATCGCGAATGATGAAGCTTTAGGCGCAGACGAAATCAATGATAACAAAGGATTAAATGATGCGATTGCTTTAAAAACAACTTCATGGAAAGAGATTTACGAGTTCTTAAAACTTCAAAATCGCACTGCTTCAATTGTTCGTAATACGAATGAAACAAAGATTAAAATTGATTTAAATCTTGACGGAACAGGAAAATCGGATATTTCGACAGGAATTCACTTTTTCGATCATATGTTAGATCAAATCGCTCGTCATGGACAAATGGATTTAGTGATAAAAGTGGATGGAGATCTAGAAGTGGACGAACACCACACGATTGAAGATACAGCAATTGCTTTAGGTGAAGTTTTTGCGCAAGCATTAGGAAATAAATTAGGTATCGAACGTTACGGATTTACTTTACCGATGGACGATTGCTTAGCACAAGCAGCAATTGATTTTGGCGGAAGAAACTGGTTAGTTTGGGAAGCTGATTTTAAACGCGAAATGATTGGTCAAATGCCAACTGAGATGTTTTATCACTTTTTCAAATCATTTACAGACGGAGCAAAAGCAAACTTAAATATCAAAGCGGAAGGAACAAACGAGCACCACAAAATCGAAGCTATTTTCAAAGCGTTTGCAAAAACCATTAAAGTAGCTGTAAAACGCGATCCTGAAAAAATGATTTTACCCTCAACAAAAGGACTTTTATAATTGACGAATGAAGATTTAAGATTAATATCAATCGTAAATCAAAAGTCGTAAATCAAAGAATATGGTAGCAATAGTAAAATACAATGCAGGAAATGTAAAATCGGTATATAATGCAGTAACTCGTTTGGGGTTCGAAGCTATAATTACAGACGATTTTGAAACTTTGCAAAATGCTGACAAAGTAATTTTTCCAGGAGTTGGAGAAGCAAGTTCCGCAATGACTTATTTAAAAGTAAAAGGATTAGATAAAGTCATTAAAAACTTAAAACAACCAACCTTAGGCATTTGCTTGGGACAACAATTAATGTGCGCTTATTCGGAAGAAGGAAATACCGATTGTTTAGGAATTTTCCCTATTCAAGTCAAGTTATTTCCATCAACCGAAATCGTTCCTCACATGGGCTGGAATACGATTTATGACTTAAAAACACCTTTGTTTAACGAAGTAGAAGAGAACTCCGACTTTTATTATGTACATAGTTTTTATTGCGAAAATTCAGAATATACGATCGCGAAAACAGACTATATTTTAGAATATTCAGCAGCTTTACATAAAGATAATTTTTACGCAACTCAATTTCACCCAGAGAAATCTGCAAGAATAGGAGAACAAATACTAAAAAACTTTCTAAGTTTATAGTAATTATAAATTCACACACATGAAAAAAATAGTTTTTACTATACTTAGTGCTTTTGCAATTTCGCAGGTTTCTGCTCAAGAAAAAGTGTACTTCACTTCTACTCCTTCTTTAAGTCCTGATGCTAAAACGGTTTATTTTAGTTACGATGGCGACATCTGGTCAACCGATATAAATGGCGGGAATGCTGCAAGAATAACAGCTTTAGAAGGAGAAGAAATCAATCCTCGTGTTTCACCAGACGGAAAATGGCTGGCATTCAGCTCTAATCAATATGGAAATTACGATATTTATATAATGCCTATAAATGGTGGACAAATTAAGCAATTGACTTTTCATCAAGCCAAAGATGAAGTCGAGAGTTGGAGTTGGGACAGTAAATCGATCTATTTTACATCAAATCAAAATAATGGATTTGGAAGTTTTAAAATTGATTTAGATGGAAAAACACCAGAAGCGCTTTTTACAAATTATTTTAATACAACAAATGGTTTAGTAGAAACTCCTCAAGGCGAATATATTTTCACTAACTCGTCTGAAAGTGCAAGTCAAGTTACACGAAAAAGATACAAAGGCGAAAATAATCCAGATTTATTAGGATATAATCCAACCACAAAAAGTTATAAACAATATACCGATTATAACGGAAAAGATTTTAATCCTACGGTTGATAAAAACGGAATTATTTATTTTATTTCGGACGAAAATAATGGCGAATACAACTTATATCAATTAGCAAATGGTAAAAAAGAAGCGTTAACAAAATTTGAAACTTCGATTAAAAAACCTTTTGTTTCAGCTGATGGTTCAAAAGTTGTTTTCGAAAAAGATTATCAATTATTTGTTTACGATGTAAAAACTAAAACGTCGAAACCTCTTACAATTAATGTTAATTCGAATAAATCTTTAGAAAAAGAGCAAAATTTTGAAGTTGATAATAACATCGATTATTTTGACATTTCTCCTGATGGAAAGAAAATGGCCTTTGTAAGCAGAGGAATTATTTTTGTTTCGGATAATGAAGGAAAGTTTGTCAATCAAATTTCTGATGGAAAAGAGCGTGTTTTAGAAGTAAAATGGTTAAAAGACAACAAAAATTTAATCTTCAACCAAACGTATAAAGGTTACCAAAATTGGTTTAAAATTTCGGCTGACGGAAAAGGAAAAGTTGAACAATTAACTTCTGATTTAAGAAATAATCGAGACATTACATTCAACAACGATTTATCACAAGCTGTTTATTTAAGCGGACGCGATGAAGTAAGATTATTAGATTTGAAATCACTTAAATCATCAACAATTGTTAAAGATGAAATTTGGGCTTTCCAAAATTCGAAACCATCTTTTTCTCCAAATGATGAATATGTGTTATTCTCTGCAAAACGTAATTTCGAGTTAGATATTTTTATTCACAACATCAAGAAAAATACAACGGTTAATTTAACAAATACTGGTGTTTCAGAAGCTGACCCTACTTGGTCACCAGACGGAAAATACATTTATTTTTCAAGCGACAGAAAAAATCCTTCCTATCCTTTGGGAATGCAAGAATCGAGTATTTATCGTGCTTCTTTAGATTGGTTTGATCAAGCTTATAAATCAGAAAAATTTGATAATTTATTTGTAGAAGAAAAAAAGGTTGAGAAGAAAGAGAAAAAAGAAGAAAAGAACGATTTTAAAGCATTAACTATTAATCCAGAAGGATTCTTAGAAAGAATTGAATTGGTAACAGACCGTTTTGGATATCAGACAAATCCTTTTGTTTTTGCGGATGATAAAAAGCAATTTTTATTCTATAATACTAACCAAGAAAATGGTAAATTTCAGTTATACAGAAAAACGACCGCTGATTTTGAAGAAGATAAAACAGACAAAATATTCAACAAAGGCGCTGATTTTATCTTGAAAAATGAGAAAAATCTTTACGCTTTAATCGATAATTCTGTTTACAAATTTGGTATTAATTCTACAAATCCTGAAAAAGTTAGTATTAAATATAATTTCAATAAAAACTTGGCTTCAGAATTCAATCAAATGTACGAAGAAGCTTGGGCTGGAGTAGAAGAAAATTTCTATGATGAGAATTTTCACGGAATTGATTGGAAAGCAAAAAAAGAACAATACGCAACGTTTTTACCTTATGTAAACAATCGAAATGATTTAAGAATTTTGCTAAATGATATGCTAGGTGAATTAAATTCTTCGCATTTAGGTTTTTCATCTTTCGGAAAAGAAGAAAGTAGAAGATTGAATTATTTCACCAACGAAACAGGAATTATTTTCAAAAAAGATCAACCTTTTGCAGTTGAAAAAATCTTACGAAAATCTCCTGCTTTCCTTAAAAATGTTGATGTTCAAGAAGGTGATATTTTAGTAAGTGTGAATGGACAAAAAATCGATCCAAACCAAAATCGTGAAACTTATTTTACAACGCCTAAAAAATTAGAAGAATTAACTCTTGAATTTGACCGAAAAGGAAAAACAATTTCTACGAAGATTCATCCAATTTCAAATAACGAATTGAAATCACTTTTATATGATGAATGGATTTATGAAAATCGTCAGCGTGTAAAAAAATTAAGCAACGATAGAATTGCTTATTCGTACATGAAAAATATGTCTACTTCTGAATTGGATGTGTTTTTATTGGACATGGTAGAGCAAGAGAATAGAAAAGATGGTGTCATTTTAGATTTACGTTTCAATACAGGTGGAAATGTACATGATAAAGTTTTGAACTTTTTATCGCAAAGACCTTATTTGAAATGGAAATATCGTGAAGGACAATTAACTGTTCAACCAAATTTTGCTCCTTCAGGAAAACCAATTGTTTTATTAATTAACGAATACTCATTGAGCGATGCAGAAATGACAGCTGCAGGATTCAAAGCCTTGAAATTAGGAAAAATCATCGGGCAAGAAACGTATCGTTGGATCATTTTCACTTCTGGAAAAGGATTAGTTGATGGCTCATTTTATCGTTTACCAAGTTGGGGAACTTATACTTTGGACGGACAAAATTTAGAAAAAACTGGAGTTAAACCTGACATTTATATTAAAAATACGTTCTTAGATCGATTAGAAAATAAAGACCCACAATTGGAACGTGCAATCCAAGAGGTCATGAAAGAATTAAAATAATTTACGAAGGTTAATTTACGAATTACGATTGTTTCTTAATCGTAATTCCAAAATAGTAAATCTAACATAACAGTTATGAGAATCATCCCAGCTATAGATATTATCGACGGAAAATGCGTTCGATTGTCACAAGGCGATTATGATACAAAAAAAATATACAACGAAAATCCGTTGGAAGTTGCAAAAGAATTCGAGGATTACGGTATCGAATATTTGCACTTGGTAGATTTAGATGGAGCTAAATCAAAAGAAATCATTAATTATAAAACGTTAGAATTAATTGCTTCTAAAACCAATTTAAAAGTTGATTTTGGAGGTGGAATTAAGGCAGATCAAGATATTAGAATTGCTTTTGAATGTGGCGCAAACCAAATTACTGGAGGAAGTATTGCGGTTCAAAATCCAACATTATTTCAAGAATGGATTTCACAGTATGGAAGCGATAAAATCATTTTAGGCGCGGATGCTAAAGATCGAAAAATAGCAACACATGGTTGGTTAGAAACGTCAGAATTAGATGTGATAGATTTTATTCAAGAATATAAAACCAAAGGTATTGATTATGTGATTTGTACAGACATCGCGAAAGACGGAATGTTAGAAGGAGCTTCAAACGAATTATATGCAGAAATTTTAGCTACTTCGGAGGTCAAATTAATTGCTTCTGGTGGCGTTTCTTCAATCGATGATCTAATCAAAATAAAAGAATTAGGTTGTGAAGGAGCAATTCTTGGAAAAGCGATTTACGAAGGGAGAATTCAGTTGAAAGACTTAAAACAATTGTACTAATATGCTGAAGAAAAGAATCATACCATGTCTCGACATCAAAGATGGACGAACGGTAAAAGGTGTTAATTTCGTGGGCTTACGCGATGCGGGAGATCCAGTGGAATTAGCAAAAAAATATGTAGAAGAAGGTGCTGATGAATTAGTCTTTTTGGATATCACAGCGACTTTAGAAAAACGTAAAACCTTAGCTGAAATGGTTGAAAAAATTGCTTCAGCGATTAATATTCCGTTTACAGTTGGTGGCGGAATTAATTCTGTGGAAGATGCTTCGGCGGTCATCAAAGCTGGTGCAGATAAAGTTTCCGTTAATTCTTCGGCTGTCAAAAATCCTCAATTAATTGCAGATTTAGCAGCTCGATTTGGATCGCAATGTGTAGTCGTTGCAGTAGATACTCGCGATGTAAATGGAACACAAAAAGTTTTCGTAAGCGGTGGAAAAATTGAAACCGAATGGGAAACGTTAGATTGGGTCAAAAAAGTAGAAGAATTAGGCGCTGGCGAGATTCTGTTAACGTCTATGGATGGCGATGGAACAAAAGCTGGTTTCAAAATTGATATTACAAAAGCGGTTGCTGATGCTGTAAATCTTCCAGTAATTGCTTCTGGTGGAGCAGGAAAAATGGAGCATTTTACAGAAGTTTTTACCCAAACAAATGCAAGTGGTGGATTGGCTGCAAGTATTTTTCACTTTGGTGAAATTCCAATTCCAACACTTAAAAGTTATTTAAAAGAACAAAATATTCCGATACGATGAACATCGATTTCAATAAAAGTAACGACGGATTAGTTCCCGTTATTATTCAAAATTATCTTAACAACAAGGTTCTGATGTTAGGTTACATGAACGAAGAAGCTTTTAACAAAACCCAAGAAATTAGAAAAGTGACCTTTTATTCTCGTTCAAAAAATAGATTATGGACAAAAGGTGAAGAATCAGGCAACTTTTTGGAAGTAAAATCTATCGCAGTTGATTGCGACAACGATACAGTTTTAATCAAAGCAAAACCTTTTGGACCAACTTGTCATACGGGTTCTACGACTTGTTTTAAAGAAGAAACAAATCATGGATTTGTATATGAATTGGAACAAACCATTAACGATAGAATTGATTTAGACAATGATCCAGATTCGTATACCAATAAATTATTCAAAAGAGGAATCAATAAAGTTGCACAAAAAGTAGGTGAAGAAGCAGTTGAATTGGTGATTGAATCCAAAGACAACAACGATGATTTATTTATTAATGAAGCGGCGGATTTGTTGTATCACTATTTAATTTTATTGAAAGCCAAAGGTTTCAAATTGGAAGATGTTGAAAACGTTTTGAAATCGAGAGAAAATGGTCCAAGACGAGCTGAATAAAGTAGTTTAGAAATATAAAAGATTGCAGATTAACAATCTTTTTTGTTTTCAAAAAACTGATGTTTAGCAGAATTAGCCAAATTTATTTGATTTAATTAGAATTAATATAAATAAAAATAATACTTTTGAAATCAAATTAAAATTAGTCTAAATAATTATTACAATATATTCTATTCATATGAAAAAATTATTCATTTCTGCTGCTATCCTTGTCGCTTCATTTATTCAAGCTCAGACGAACACGTTGATGGACGCTGGTTTTTGGAAAAATAATCCAACAATAGAAACTGTAAAAACTGAAATTTCGAAAGGAAATAGTCCTTCTTTTCAAAATGGAGGCTTCTTTGATCCTGTTGTGATAGCGATTAATAACAAAGCAGATTTTAATGTGACTAAATTTTTAATTGAACAAGAAGGAAATTCTGTTGATAAAAAAACGCATCACTCAAGAATTTATCTTCAATGGGCTGCTGCTGCGGGGAATTTAGAATTAGTAAATTATTTATTAGCCAAAGGTTCTGATGTTCATTACAAAGATAGCCATGGTTACGATGTGATTACATATGCAGCAAGTGCTGGAAATCAGAATATCGCAGTTTACGATGCGTTGATTAAAGCTGGTGCCAATCCAAAAGTTAAAGGAGAAGATGGTTCAAACTTAATCATGCAAGCGATTGCGAATGATGATGATTTAAAAGTTACAGAATATTTTATTTCAAAAGGTTTATCATTAAGTGATAAAGACGCTAATGGACGTACTGTAGCAGATTATGCTGCAAAATTAGGAAACTTATCAATCATAGATAAATTAATCGCGAAAGGAATTAAACCTACTGATCAAGCTTTATTTTTTGCCACACAAGGTTCGAGAACAAAAGAAAATGGCGTAGAAGTTTTCCAAGAATTAATTACAAAATATAAATTAAATCCGAAAGCGTTAAATCCAGACGGACAAACATTATTACACGCTTTATCTCGCAAAGGAAACTCAGAAACAATCAACTTTATCTTATCAAAAGGTGTTGATGCTAAAATTGCTGATAAAGAAGGAAACACTGCATTAATGGTTGCTGCTGGAGGAAAAAATACAGATTTAATCAATACATTTTTATCAAAAGCAAACAATGTAAATGCGGTTAATAAAAATGGTGAGTCAGCTTTAACAAAAGCTGTTGCTTCTGGAACATCTCAAATCGTTTCTTTATTGTTAGAAAAAGGCGCTAAAGCTGATATTGTAGATAAAGATGGAAATAATTTGGCTTATTATTGGTTCAATTCTTTCAAACCAAATGATGAATCATTCGCAGAAAAACAAGCTTTATTAACAAATGCAAAAGTTGATTTTAAAGCTACTCAAAGTAAAGGTGCAACTTTGTTACACATTGCTGTTGATAAAGGAAATGTAAATTTGGTGAAAAAAGCGATTGAATTAGGTGTGAATCTTAATACACAAGATGAAGACGGAAATACAGCTTTACACAAAGCAGCTTTGATTGCGAAAGATGATGCAACCTTAAAAACTTTGGTTGCTGCTGGAGCGAAAAAAGATATTAAAACAGAATTTGACGAAACAGCTTATGATTTGGCTGGAGAAAACGAATTCTTAAAGAAAAATAATGTGTCTATTGACTTTTTAAAATAATGAAGGAGATGAAATTTAACTTAATCAAAAAATTAGTTGGATTAGTTGTAATCTTAATGGCAACTGCCACTTTTGCACAAACAACAAAATACAAAACAATGATTCAGATGAATAATTACACGGGAAAAGAAGCCTATGTAGTGATTTCATTAATCAATCCAAAAGGACAATACGAAAAAACTTTAGGTGTTTTGGGAACAGATAACGAGTGGTATAACACGTTAAAAGAATGGCACAAATTCAATAGTAAAAAGAAAGAAAAATTAAACGGAATCACAGGTGCTTCAGTTGCTGGAGGAGCGAGAGCGACACGTGTCATCGAGTTTGATACTGCAAAATTGAATAAAGGATACAAATTACGTTTTGAATCTGCTGTAGAAACTCAAAAATACGTCGCAAAAGATGCTGAAGTTGCATTAAATTCTTCGGATTTAGACAACAAAGCAGGTATCAAAGGTTCAGTTTATATTAAAGCCGTACGTTTTATAAAAGTTCAATAAAATGACATTATCTATTTGGAGATATGCGCATTTGAGTCTTGCAATTTTATCTTCAGCATTTTTAGTTATTCTATCTATCACAGGAGTAATTTTGGCTGTTGATGCAATAAACGAAAAATCGCCCGCATACAAAGTAGAAAATTTCGATAACATAACACTCGCGCAAGTTTTACCAACTTTGCGCGAGCATTATTTTGAAATAATAGAAGTAAAAGTTGATCACAATGATTTTGTGACAATTGATGCGATGGACGAAGATGGAAATTCGATCAAATCTTACATTGATCCTACAACAGGAAAAAAGATTGGTGAGATTGTTCCAAAAAGTGATTTCATCAATTGGGTCACAGCCTTGCACCGTTCATTATTTCTAAAAGAAACAGGACGAGCAATTGTTGGTGTCGTATCTTTTTTATTGATGTTAATTTCAATAAGTGGATTAATCTTAATCGTAAAACGTCAACAAGGAATTCTAAATTTCTTTATAAAAGTTAACAAAGACTCCTTTTCACAATATTTTCATGTTGTAACTGGACGTTGGTTATTAATTCCAGTTTTAATCATTGCATTAACAGGAACATTGATTTTCTTAGCGCGATTAGAACCTTTAGTTGGTCAACCAAAAGAAATTGAGCATCAAGTCAAAGAAAATTTACAACCAAAAGATTTAAAAGACATTGAATTCTTCAAAAACACAAAATTAAGTAGTGTTGAAAAGATTGAATTTCCTTTTATTCCAGATGATGAAGCAGAACCATTTATCGTTCATTTAAGAAAAAAATCGGTTTCGGTTAATCAAGTAAATGGAGCGATTATTTCAGAATCGTTGAATCCTTATTCAGCAATTGTAGAAAAATTCAATATCGATTTACATACAGGTCGCACCAATGTTATTTGGGCAGCGATTTTAGGAATTGCTTCGCTTAACATTTTATTCTTTATTTGGTCAGGATTTGTAATTACGTTCAAACGTACAAAAACGAAAATTGGCAAAAATAAATATAAAGCCAACGAAGCTGAAATTATCCTTTTAGTTGGTTCAGAAAATGGTGCAACTGTTGGATTTGCTTCAAAAATTCAAGAGCAATTTTTAGCAAACGGAAAAAAATCATTCATTGCTCAGATGAATCAATATGAAATTTATCCAAAAGCAAAACAACTCATCATTTTTACCTCAACTTATGGAATTGGTGATGCGCCTGCGAATGCTAAGAAATTTGAACAATTAATCACACAATTTCCACAAAACCAATCCATCGAATTTTCTGTTGTAGGATTTGGATCAAGAGCATATTCAGATTATTGTGGCTATGCAGTTAAAGTTGACAAATGGTTGAATGATCAAAAATGGGCTACTCAATTATTGGATTTGAAAACAGTAAATGATAAATCGCCGGAAGAATTCACAAATTGGGTCATTGCATACAAAGAAACGACAGATATTCCGTTAGCAACAACGCCTGCGATGTATGTTGGAAAAGCACCAGAACTGAAAAATGTTAAGGTTATTTCTACCACTAAAATCACACAAGAAGATGCTACATTTAAAGTTATTTTAGATGTAAAAGAGAAATTCAAATCTGGAGATTTATTAGCAATTTATCCCGAAAGTGATCACAAAGAACGCTTATATTCGGTTGGAAAAGTAGATAATAAATTACAGTTAATTGTAAAATTGCATGAGTTTGGATTAGGTTCTCAATATTTATATAATTTGGTTCAAAATTCTACGATTAAAGCTCGAATTGTAAAAAATAAAGCCTTTAGATTTCCAAAAGCTTCAAAAGTTGTGATGATTGCAAACGGAACAGGAATTGCACCTTTTCTTGGGATGATTGATGAGAATTCAAAAAATATTGAAACGCATTTATACTGTGGTTTCAGACATGATAATGAAACAACAAAATCTTATCAAGAATTTGCTACGAAACAAATTTTTACGAATCATTTGAGTCAATTTCACATTGCATTTTCTCGTGAAGAAAATAAACAGTATGTGATGGATTTAGTCAATCGTGATGCTAAATTCTTTGCTGAAACATTACAAAATGGTGGAATTCTTATGATTTGTGGTGCTCTCACAATGCAACATGATGTAGAGAAAGTTTTGGAACAAATCTGTCAAGAACATTTGAATAAATCATTCGAAGAATTCAAAACAAATGGGCAATTTTTGACGGATTGTTACTAGAAAAATAATTTTGATGCAATCCTAAAACAAGTTCAGAATAACCTAATACCTGTCATACCGAGCTTGTCGAGGTATCTTTAAGCTTTATACTTTTCGATAAACTCAGAATAACAAATGAATAAACCAAAATGAAATTCATTCTAAAAAATATATTCACTTTTATACTATTGTATGTTCTAACTCCGATGAATGCTCAAACGGTTGGAGTTAGAGATACAATTTTAATGGGAAGTAAATTCAAAATTACATTGGTTGATTCCGATTCTATTTCCGTTGAAAAAAACATCAATAAAGCAATTGATGAAATGATTAGAATTGAGAATTTGATTTCTGACTGGAAACCAACTTCGCAAGTTTCTCTTGTCAATCAAAATGCAGGAATAAAGGCGATAAAAGTAGATCGAGAAGTTTTTGACTTAACAAAGCGTGCGATTTATTTTTCGCAACTAACCGATGGTGCTTTTGACATTAGCTTTGCGGCAATGGACAAAATATGGAAATTTGATGGTTCAATGGAAAAGATTCCAACTCAGGAAGAGATTTCAAAAGCCATCGAAAAAATCGGTTATCAAAACATTATTTTAGATGAAGAAAATTCAACAATATTCTTAAAAAAAGCTGGAATGAAAATCGGTTTTGGTTCAACAGGAAAAGGTTATGCAGCACAAAAAGCACGAACTTTCATGCAAGACTTAGGAATACAAGCGGGTATAATTGATGCTTCTGGTGATATGACAACTTGGGGAAATCAACCAAATGGAGAACCTTGGAAAATTGGAATTACAAATCCATTTAATCGACATAAAATGTTGGATATTCTCTCAATGAAAAATGCTGCTGTTACGACTTCTGGTGATTACGAAAAATTTATTTTGATTGATGAAGTTCGCTATTCACACATTATTAATCCCAAAACTGGTTATCCTTCAACAGGATTAACAGGGGTTACAGTTATTGGGACGGATGCTGAAATGTGTAATGGTTTTAGCACTTCTATCATGGTTTTAGGAAAAGAAAAAGGATTGAATTTTATCAATCAACAAAAAGATTACGCTGCTCTTTTGATTACAGATAAAGGAAAAATTATTCGTTCAAAAAACTACAAGAAGATTAAACGAAAACTTGAGAAATAACACTTAAAAATGGTGATTTAGATATGCAGTTTCAACGTAAAAATGCTCCTTACAAAGAAGTTTCTGAATCAATTTTATTTATCCAAAACAGCACTTTCGCAATATCAATAATTTAGCTTAAATTATTTAAGTGTATAATAACCATTATATTTAGTAAAAGGTGTTTTTTATAGAAAAAATAGACTCAGTTCTGTAATTTTTGTTATGCTTCATTTTAAATAAAAAGTCGAAATTGCACCTAAACAAAATACAAAAGCTATGAACGACAATAAAAAATCTCATTGGGAACATATATATGAAGTAAAAACTCCAGAAGAAGTGAGTTGAACACAAGAAAAACCAGAAACTTCTTTAAATTTTATTCATTCTTTTGGAGCTGATAAAACAGCTAAAATTATTGATATTGGTGGTGGAGATAGTAAGTTGGTCGATTTTTTATTGGAAGAAGGATATGAAAATATTTCTGTTTTGGATATTTCTGCAAATGCGTTGGAAAGAGCAAAAAAGCGTTTAGGAAATAATGCAGAAAAAGTAACTTGGATTGTTGCTGATATCACCGAATTTGAACCTACAGAACAATACGATATTTGGCACGATAGAGCAGTTTTTCATTTTTTAATAGAAGAAAATGACATCAAAAAGTACCAAAATTTGGTCTCGAAAGCTGTAAAAGGAAAAATGGTTATTGGAACTTTTTCGACAAATGGACCATTAAAATGTAGTGGTTTGGAAATAAAACAAAATGATGAAACGTCGTTAACCTCAACTTTTGAAGCTAATTTTGAGAAAATAGAATGTTTTACAATTGATCATAAAACGCCATTTGATACGATTCAGAACTTTATTTTTTGTAGTTTCAACAAAAAATAAAATGCGTTAGGGATAGTAGTGGAAATCCTTTTTTGTAGACGCGGTGTCTACAAAAAAGATTGTAACGAATAGCCCGCTCAAACGCTAAAAATATAAAAATCATCTCCTTAATTCAGGAGATGATTTTATATTTTTAAAGCTTTATTGTATTCGATATTTCCTTTTTTAATATCATTTAAAATCCATTTCAGTTCAGCATCCGTACGCTTAATTTTATCTTGCAAATTAGGTTGAATAACTTGGTTTGGATAAACACCATGCGCCTGTTCATCTCGCTTTTCAATAGGAGAAAGATAAACTGTACCAACCGAAATTTTGAGTTTGGAATTGGGCAACGTAAATTTTGGCATCAACCCAGCAACCGTTCCATTAAAATCTCCTCCCGTTTCTTCACCTACAAAAAATGCTCGATTTTTTAGTTGAAGATTAGCCGAAATCAACGCCGAAGCAGAGTAAGAACCACCATTTATAATGACATACAAATTGTGGTGATACACGAGCTCTTTATCTATTTTGACATGCGAAAAAGGCATGTGCAATTCGTATTCATTTTTAGCATTTTTTGACGTCGAAAAATAAGTATAACCCGATCCCAACCAAAGCAACGGATAGGAATAAACGGGAAAAAGATTGTACAACGACTTGCCAAAAGAGGTTTTGTTCGCGACGATTTTTTCACCTAAAAATGCCTTGGAATCATCGACCAAATAAGCGTATAAATAGTGCGAATCTTTTAGGTAACCACCACCATTGTTGCGAAGATCAAGAACTAAATTTTGAACTTTATGATTCTTGATATCCGTAAAAACCTCTTTATATAGTTCGCGTATTTTTCCTTTCCTGAAATCAGTTACTTTTAACACCGCAATCGTACTGTCGTTCGTAGGAAAAGTCAAATCTTTGGAATAGGTTTTGGAACTTTTAGAATAGCCGTATTTCTTTTGTTTTATCCTAACTTTTCGCTCAACTTCTTTCTGCTCTTTTGTAATTTTTGGTAGTTCTGAAATCTTATCATTTTTAGGTTTTGGATAGGTACGAAATGTTTTTTTTCGGATGATTGAATTCCCCATTTTAAAAGTTAATTCAACCGAATCTTTAATTCCATTTTCTAAAGTAAAATAATTGAGAAAAGTTCGGTTAAAGACATTATCCGAAAAAGTTTGATTTTCACCATCTCCATAAATACTTTTTTTATATTTATCGTATAAATACTTTGTAGAAACACTATCTATATAAAGCAAAACTGAACCTTGATTAATCGGATTGATTTTACTGTAATCTGTCACTAAAAAAACTGAATCATTTTGCCAAAAAAAACTATAATCACTAAAAGCAGATTTAGATTCTTTGTATTTTTTTTCCTTGCTCTTTTCTAATCGTTTATATATCGGATAAATATCTGTATGACCATGTTCTAAACTTTCGAAAATCGGAAAAAACTTGACATAAAAATCATTTGGTTTCAATGGTTTATCAATTGACTTTTTAAGACTATCAAATTTATAATCAATTTGTTCTTGAGAAGTATATAAATCTAATTTTGGATGATATCTTTTTAGTTTTTTATAAACAAAATCTACATCTTTTTTCAATTTATTCGCAGGAATCTCTTTATCAATATCTGCATTATATTTCTCGACAGAAGCACAACTGCATATCAATAAAAGTGACAAATAAATTAGAGTAAATTTTAGTTGCATTAAGGATAATTAAATGAATAATAAGTTACAATATTATTTCACTTCTTGATAAAATTCTTCGATAAAATTTTCCATATACTGATGACGTTTTAAAGCAATTTCTTTTGCTGTTTTGGTATTCATCAACTCTTTTAATTTAAATAATTTATCATAAAAATGTTGCACGCTAGAAGCGTCTTTCGAATTATCGTACGGATTATATAAAATACTACCTACACTTCCGCCATATGCAAAACAACGCGCAATACCAACCGCTCCAATTGCATCTAAACGATCAGCATCTTGCACAATTTCAGCCTCGATAGTTGTTGGTTTATTTCCTTTACTAAATGAAACTTGCGAGACTATTTCCAATACTTTCTGAATTGATTCTTCCTCTACATGAATTGATTCTAAAAATTTTCTAATTAATTCCTCCGATTTATCAACTCCATTATGCAATTTATAATCACCGATATCATGTGTCCAAGCTGCTAATTCAACCAAAAAAGAATCTGCATTTTCAGTTTCTAAAATCTTCTTCGCATTTGTCACCACACGTTCTATGTGAAAATAATCGTGTCCTGTTCCTTCATCTAAAAAAGTTTTTTTGATATAAGCTTGTGTCTGAATAAGTATTTCTTGTTTGTTCATTTTTTAATAATCTATTTCACGCTAAAATAAAAAACTTCAATAACAATGTTATTGAAGTTTTAAATTAATAGAAAAAATACTGTTCTATTGTTTTACAATTTTCTTAGAAACCGATTGTTTATCTGTTTTGATATTAATAATATAAACACCTGTCGGTAAATTTGAAATATTAATTTGTTTCTTATCCGAAGACGAAACTTTTTTTCCGGTCATATCAAAAATATCTACAACTGTTATTTTTTCAGTTGTCTGTACATTTACAATATCTTTTGCTAATGTTGGATAAACAGAAATCGATTTATCAACAGCTAACTCATCTGTATTAAGAGCTCCAGTTGTTCTACCTGTTATCAATACAGTAACATCCTGATTCTTTTTAACTCCTGCGTTATCTATTAAATTTCCTTTATTTGAAATAATAACTTTATATTTTGCTCCTTTTGTTGGAGTCTTTATAAGAACTTGTTCATAATTATCTACTGTATTATCTCCTTTGATTGCAGGACCAGTAACATTATTTAAATCTAATTTCCATGGAAAATAAGTAACATTTGTAGAACTTTCTACTACTCTTAAATCAAAATCATTAATCAATCTTGAAGACTGATTATAAAATAAATCATTTATATTTTTAAAATAAGCTGCTTCTGGGTCTATCCAGGAAATACTTGCTTTCAAAGGTGTTCCATCGGAAGTTATTTCATACACTATATCTGTACCTGAAACTTTTGATTTTCTTTCAAACAATTTTGTATCATCTAATAAAACCTCTGCTGCTTTTTTAGTATTTAATAATCCCCAACCAAAATAAATATCTGGTCCATCATTATCTCCAGCCTCATCAGCAGTATGTAAAAGTAGTGTTTTAGCTTCATCTCCAAAAAAAGTAAATGTAGAATTATTATTTACTAATCTTTGTAACTGAGTCAACATTCCCATTGCCCCCGTCACAATTGGTGCAGAAAAAGATGTACCACTTCCTATAATAAATACATTATTTTGTGTAGGATTTGATGAGTCATATGAAGGAGCAATCAAAGAATCTCCATAAGTAGAAATATCTGGTTTAATTGCTCCATCTTTACGAGGTCCAACACTTGAAAATGTTGCTCTATTATCTTTTGTTAATGTCGTAAATTTATAATCAGTAGTATTCGGTAATTTAACCGCTCCTACAACAATGATATTTTTAGCCAATGACCCCCAACCAATACAATATGCATCATTAATACAATTTTTTGAAGGTATTACTTCCGATGCAGTAAAAGGTGTCCAAATCCCATCTTTGTATTGGAATTTTGGATTAGTATCAGAGGCATCTGGTCCCGAACCATAATAATTACCTGCTGATTTAACAACAATATAATTTGGATTATTATAAACCGTCTTGTCAAAATCAGCATCAGAACTATAATAAGATCCACTCAAAGTAGCACTGGCGTCCTTAACTAAATCTTGATAATTTGTCATATTAAAATACCATCCAGGACCTAATTTATCTGTCTTAGAATAATAATTATCCCATCCTAAATTTACACCATAAGAATGATTAGATAAATTTTCTTTTGCATTTAAAAGCTTCTGTATATTGTTTCCATTTGTTGTTGTATTAAAACTGCTATTTTTTATTTTAGCTTTTGTTAATACTCCTTTAGCTGCATATTGTGGGTATCCATTAAATGAAGCTCTACCTTCGGCTGCAATAAAACCTGATACAGAAGTTGCATGATCAGATATTGCAGTTGCTCCATTTTCGGTATCAAATAATCTGCTTGAATTTCCATAATCAAGATCTCTAAACTCAATATGTGTTCCTAGCGCTGCCCCTCCGTCCATTACTAGTACACTAACATCTTTCCCATTCAAAACAAAACCATTAATACCTTCATTTTGTAACTCAGTAATACCCGCTCCTGTATTTGCTCTAATATCATCAGTTTGGTAAAAAAAAGGTGAATCTTCTATAAAACCTGCGAGATTAGAAATTCCTTTTGATTGATCTACAATTACAGATTTAGCATTCTTATTCTGTAGACTATTAAACTTCTGTTCATTCTTTAATTGCTGCTCTTCCAGTTTTTTATAAAAAATCGCATTATTATCCTGCGCAAAAGAAGCTGACAATCCAAATAATGTAAATAATAAAATAAATGTTTTCTTCATACTATGTTTATTTATGTAATTTTATTCACTAATTATTGAAGGAGTTATTGTTGAATCTCTTATAATTAGTGTATCATTAATTTTAATATGGTCATCATTAATAATCACCGAGTCTATATCATTTTTCTTATTAAGCTCAGTAGAATTGGTCTTACATGACAATAATAATGTAAGTATCATTAATGTTAAATATTTCATGAAATTGATTTATATAAAATTAGAATTAATATCTGAATACTAATTCTAATTCATATTATTATTTTTTTGTATATTTGCACCTCAAATTTGTAAAACGGGACGAGTTCCCAAAATAATTAGTTATACTATGGCTACAAGAATTAGATTACAAAGACATGGTCGTAAAGGAAAACCATTCTTTCACATCGTAGTTGCTGACTCAAGAGCAAAACGTGATGGTCGTTTCATCGAAAAATTAGGTACTTACAACCCAATTACTAACCCTGCAACTGTAGAATTAAATGTTGATTCTGCTGTAAAATGGTTACAAACTGGTGCTGAGCCAACTAATACTGCTAAAGCTTTATTATCTTACAAAGGTGCTTTTATGAAAAAACACTTATTAGGTGGTGTTGCTAAAGGTGCGTTTTCTCAAGAAGAAGCTGACAAACGTTTCGACGCTTGGTTAGAAGCTAAAGGTGAAAAAGTTCAAGCTAAAAAAGACGGTTTAACTTCAGGTGCTGCTGCTGCTAAAGCTGCTGCATTAGAAGCTGAAAAAGCTGTTAATGAAGCTCGTGTAAAAGCTGCTCAGGAAGCTGAAGCTGCTGCACAAGTTGAAGAAACTCCTGCTGAAGAAGCAGAAGGTACAACTGAAGAAGTTGCTACAGAAGAATAATTTTTAAGTTCAGAGACGTTCCAAATGACAAAAAATGATTGCTACTATTTAGGTAAAGTTACAAAGAGACATGGTTTCAAAGGTAATTTAATCATTCACTTGGATACAGACGAACCAGAATTATACGATACTTTGGAAGCAGTGTTCATCGAGCAAGATGGTACACTGGTTCCATTTTTTTTCGAAACTTCTCAGCCTTATCAAGGCACAAAATTATTAGTAAAATTTGAAGATGTTGAAGACGAAGATGTCGACAAATTAATCAATCGCGAACTTTATTTACCTCTAAAATCATTACCAGAACTTTCTGGAACAGATTTTTATTACCACGAAATTGTTGGTTTCACGATTTATGATCAAACAAATACAGAAGTTGGAACGATAAAATCTGTTAACGATTCTGCTGCACAAGCTTATTTTGAAGTAGATGCAAACGGAAAAGAAATCTTAATCCCGATGATTGATGAGTGGATCTTAGAAGTTAATCGTAACGAAAAAGCAATGCTTATCCAAATTCCAAACGGATTATTGGAAATTTATTTGGGGTAACTTATCCATTATAAATCATTTATTTACTTCTATTTTTTGATTGAATTTTTCTAATTGTAAAATCCGGAATTTTCGACATTATATTTATTGTCAATTTCGTACCTTTGCAAACTCAATCGTAATTAAAAAATGGAAGAAGAAAAAAAATCATTGAATTTTATTGAGCAAATCATCGAAGATGATTTAGCCAACGGGATGCCGAAAGAAAATTTACGTTTTCGTTTCCCACCAGAACCAAATGGTTATTTGCATATCGGGCATGCAAAAGCAATCTGCTTAAACTTCGGTTTAGGACAGCGTTACAATGCGCCTGTAAACTTACGTTTTGATGACACTAATCCTGACAAAGAAGAGCAAGAATTCGTAGATTCTATCCGCGAAGATGTGAAATGGTTAGGTTTCGAGTGGGCTGAAGAACGCTATGCTTCTGATTATTTCCAGCAGCTTTACGATTGGGCTGTTCAATTAATTAAAGAAGGAAAAGCGTACATCGACGACCAGTCTTCAGAAGTGATTAATGAACAACGTAAAACACCTTTTGAACCAGGAATTGAATCTCCTTATAGAAATCGTTCTGTTGAAGAAAATTTAGATCTTTTCGAACGAATGAAAGCGGGAGAATTTGAAGAAGGAACACATGTTTTACGTGCAAAAATAGACATGACTTCTCCTAATATGAACATGCGCGACCCTGTTATGTATCGTATTTTGAAACGTCCTCATCACCGTACTGGAGACACTTGGAAAATGTACCCAATGTACGATTGGACGCATGGAGAATCTGATTATATCGAAGGAATTTCACACTCATTATGTTCATTAGAATTCAAAAATCATCGCGATTTATACGAATGGTACGCGAACAATGTGGAACTACCAAATCAACCTCAAAAACCAAAACAACGCGAATTTGCTCGTGGTAATGTTTCGTACATGATTACAAGTAAACGTAAGTTGATGAAATTGGTTCAAGAAGAAGTTGTAACAGGTTGGGACGATCCACGTATGCCTACTATTTCAGGTTTGCGTCGTCGCGGTTATACGCCAGAATCGATTAAGAATTTTTGGAATACAGCCGGTGTTGCAAAACGTGATAATGTATTGGATATTTCGTTATTAGAATTCTCTGTTCGTGATCATTTAAATAAAATTGCTCCTCGTGTTTTTGCTGTTATTGATCCAGTGAAAGTGGTAATCGAAAATTATCCAGAAGGACAAGTGGAGGAATTAGAAATTGAGAATAATCCGGAAGATGAAACAGCTGGAACTCGTATCGTTCCTTTCACAAGAGAAATCTACATCGAACGTGAAGATTTTATGGAAGAAGCGCCTAAAAAATTCTTCCGTTTATCATTAGGAAACGAAGTTCGTTTGAAAGGTGCATATTTCATTAAAGCTGAAAGAGTAGAAAAAGATGCTGAAGGAAATATCACAACAATCTATGCAACTTACGATCCTGAAACGAAGTCTGGAAGTGGAACTGAAGCTTCTAAACGTAAAGTAAAAGGTACGTTGCATTGGGTTTCTGCAACAGAGAATATTCCGATCGAAGTTCGCGAATATGATCGTTTATTTACAGTTGAATCTCCAGATGCAGAGAAAGATGTTGACTTTTTACAATTTGTCAATCCAAATTCTTTAACTGTAAAAGAAGGTTTTGCTGAGCCTGCTTTGAAAGAAGCCAAAGTGGAGGATAAATTCCAGTTTCAACGTATTGGATATTTTGCTTTAGATCGTGATTCTTCTACAGAAAAGTTAATTTTCAATAGAACAGTTACCCTTAAAGATACTTGGGCAAAAGTCAATAAATAAAAAAAACTATTTCATTAAATATCAAGCTCGAACAAATTTGTTCGAGCTTTTTTTATTATATTGTAAAATACAAAATCAATCCCTTATATAAATGGATTACTTAGAGAATAAAAATTCGATAAAAAACTGGAATGAAGATGATCGTCCTCGCGAAAAATTAGCTTTAAAAGGACGTTCATCGCTTTCTGACGCAGAATTGTTAGCGATTATCATGGGAAGCGGAAATCGTGAAGAATCGGCTGTAGAATTGGCAAAAAGAATCTTAAATTCTGCGAATAATAATTGGAATGAATTAGCTAAATATTCAATTGTAGATTTATGCAAATTCAAAGGAGTTGGAGAAGCAAAAGCAATTTCGATAATCACTGCAATGGAAATTGGTAGAAGAAGAAATTCGCAAGAGGTTTTGGAACGTTATAAAATTACTTCGAGTAAAGATGCAGCCATCATTTTACAGCAACAAATTGGAGATTTACCAAACGAAGAATTTTGGGTAATGTTCCTCAATCAAGGAAATCGAATCATCAAAACTGAGCAAATTTCGCGTGGAGGAATTAATCAAACGGCTGTCGACATTCGAGTGATTTTTAAACGCGCTTTGGAATTAATGACAACAGGAGTGATACTTTCTCACAATCATCCTTCTGGAAACCTCACTCCAAGTCAGTCTGACATACATATTACTCGAAAAATAAAAGAAGGTGCTACGCTTTTGGATATTCAAGTTTTGGATCATATTATTGTTTCTCAAAAAGATTTTTATTCGTTTGCGGATGATGGTCTAATTTGATATCTTTAAGCTTTATTGAAAACTATTTTGAGTCAAGAAATCATCATATTTACAGAGAAAATTACAAATCGAATTGAATATATTTTTGATTTTATTTTTCATGATTTTTCTGGAATTGACTACAAAACGACTACAGATTTTGAAGAATTTTCACAATCAATTTTACCAAAAATCAACTTTTCAAATCAATTTTTAGAAAATGAAATCAATTATAAAGTTGATGATATTTTATTAGAAACAACTATTCGAAAAGATATTGATTATTCAATTTTAAATGAATTTGGAAAATGTTTTTTTTGGCTTTCTCGTTATGAAGAATACATTGCAAAACCAGAACAATTTGATCAACATGATCGTTTTTTAGGTTCGGATTTAGATTATTATAAGCCAATTGTAGATGAAATTTGTATTGAAATTCAAAAAAAGATAAAATCTAAATTTTCTGAAATTTATTTTAAACAGAGAGTATTAAAACAGATTAATACACATGATGTTGATTATACATGGAAATACCTAAATCATTCTACTAAAGTAAAATTTGGCTCACTTTTTAAGAAAATTATTAAAGGAAATTTTTCGGAAGCAAAACAGCAAATCAAGATTTTAAATCAGAAAGAAAAAGATCCTTATGATACATTTGATTATTTGAAAGATTTAGCTGAAAAACATCAAATCGAAACAGTTTTCTTTTGGTTATTGGGTGATTATTCAAATTTCGATAAAAATCATCATTGGAAAAATAATGCTCAAAAAGATTTAATGAATAACATTTCAACTTGGGCAAAAATTGGAATTCATCCTTCTTATCAATCTAATTTTGAAGAAAATAAATTAACAACTGAAATTAATCGATTAGAAAAAATCATCAATCAACCGATAAAAAAATCACGTCAACATTTCATTAAATTGAACTTTCCATACACTTATCAACAATTGTTAATAAACGAAATTTCGGAAGATTACACCATGGGATTCCCACATCAATTAGGCTTTAGAGCTGGTACTTCTACTCCATTCAAATGGTTTGATTTATCAACAAATCGACAAACATTGTTAACAATATATCCTTTTGTCGCAATGGATGTTACATTGAAAAATTATTTAAAATTAACACCACAACAGGCTTTAGAAGAAATAAAACGATTGAAACAAACAATTAAAGCCACAAACGGAACGTTTATAACATTATTCCACCAATCAAACTTGAACGAAGATTGGGCTGAATGGCGAAAAGTTTACGAAAGTATTTTTGAATGATAAAAAGAGTTTCTCGAAAAAAATTAGATGTTAATAAATACACCGAATGTCTCAACAGATCGGTGAATTACCGCATTTATGCAGAAGTTTTTTATTTAGATGCTTTAGTTGAAAACAATTGGGATTGTTACGTTTTAAATGACTATGAAGCCATAATGCCTTTGCCATATACAAAAAAAATTGGTATAAAATTTATTACACAACCAATTTATTGTCAACAATTAGGAGTTTTTCATCAAGAAAATTTCTCAAAAGAAACTTTTCAACTTTTTGAGAAAAAACTACATCGAAATTTAGTGAGAGCTTATGCTTTTAATGAGGAAAATACAGAGATGTTTGAACCGAAGGGACAGAAAAAGGTTAATTATATTTTAGATTTGAATCAAGATTATGAAATTTTATTTTCAAATTACAGTAGAAATAGAAAAAATGAAATTCGTAAAGTAGAAAAATCCAATTATAACATTGAAAAAGTTACTCAATTAAATCGATTTTTCAAAATAAATTCATCTTATGAATATTTGATCGCAAATAATTTAATAAACTATTCGCAAGAAAAAATTCAAAGTTTATTTAATCAAAAAATTATTAATATTTATGAAATTTTTGATCAAGAAGAAAATTTAATTGGTTGTCAACTAATCATGATTTCTAAAAATCGAGTTTATAATTTTGCTTTTGCAAGAAATAAGAATTCAAAAAGTAATTTTGGATCAGCTTACATAATAGATTACATTATCAAAAACTTTTCTAATTCAGAATTAACACTTGATTTCGAAGGTTCTATGATTCCTTCTATAGCTAAATTTATGCAAGGTTTTGGTGCTATAAAAAATCATTATACAAACTATTCTAATTTAGACTTTTTGACAAAGAAAAATTAATTCACGATAGCCATTTCCAACAGAAAGTTTCTTTGCTAAATTATGATCAATTTTATTTCGATAATCTATTTTTTCGACAATTATATTTTCACGTTTTAATCTTTCTTGAAAGTCCTGTCCATGCAATCTCAATAAATCTTTTTCGCCATAATTTTTTAATCGTTCTTCTTCTGTCTTAAATTCAGCATTTTCAAACGTATTATTTATTGGATGAATAGGAGTTTGAATCAAAGCTTTTCCTCCTTTTTTTAGAACGCGAAACAATTCATCAATTGCCTTTTTTTCGTTTGGAATATGCCCTAAAACATGACAACAAATTATATAATCAAATGTGTTATCAGGATAATTTATTGAAGTAATATCCATTTCTTCATCAGCAAGATTAATGTTAATATCAGCATTGATATAACGTAAATTATCGGTCTGTTTAAAAATATTTTTCAATGCGTCTTCTGGAGCAATATGCAATAATTTATTCGGTTTAACCAATAAATCTGTTTCATTTTTTATAAACTCTAACAAAACTCTTGTCCTTTCTAATGAACCACAATTTGGACATTCAGCATTTTCTCGGTTATCTATACCGTTTGATTTATCCAAAAACTTAGAAAAAGATTGTTCGCAACAATTACAATAAAAATTATTTCCTTTCAGAAATAATCCATTCAATTTCTTTAAATTTTTTCTATTATTAATTCTTATCTTTTCGGAAAATATTTTTTTATAAAATGTTTTAATTGCATTCATTACTTACAAACGTTAAGACTGCTATTTTATGATATTAAATTTATTCAAAAAAAATATATTTCCTTTTTACCATACAGTTTCAGATAAAAGATTAATTCATATCGATCAATTATATCCATTAAAATCTATTGATCAATTTCAACGTGAATTAGATTTTTTTCAGAAAAATTATGTCAATATTTCTATGATTGAATTAATTGATTTATACGAAAAAAATGGTTCTATTCCTCAAGAAAATTACTTTCATCTTAGTTTTGATGATGGTTTGAAACAATGTTACTCTATAATTGCTCCAATATTAAAAGAACGAAATTTAGATGCAACTTTTTTTATCAATCCAAATTTTATTGACAATCAAGAAGTTTTTTATCGGTATAAAGTTGCTTTCATTTTAGAAAACATTACAGACAATAACCTTAAAAAAGAACTTTTAAATTATTCTATTCATGATCTTAAAAAAATTAATTCATTAATTTTAAAACAAGAAATAAAACTAAATGATGTTGAAATTTATTTGAATGAAAATGAAATTAAAGCATTAATTCATCAAGGCTTTACAATTGGCGCACATTCAATGAATCATCCTTATTATCGCGATATTTCTTTTGAACAACAACTTATAGAGACAAATGAAAGTTTAGATTTTATCCAACAAAAGTTTAATTTGGATTATCGAGTTTTTTCTTTTCCTTTTACAGATGATGGAGTTTCTATAAACTTTTTTAATACTATAAAATCCGATTTTACATTTGGTACGGCAGGAATAAAAAACGATGAGATTTCAACAAATATTCAGCGACTTCCGATGGATAATTGTATTTCTAACCCAGCAATTTTTATAAAAAAGAATCGTTATAAATTTTATATTCAGAAACTACTACAGAAGCATGTTGTTTCTCATTAATTAATTTTTAAATCTATAGAAAAAATTCTCTTTGGATTATCGTAAAGTTTAAGAATATTTCCTTCATAATTCTTTGGTGTATAAATAGCACACATTGTATTTTCTACATGATATAGATTTTTATGAAATTGTTTAGGAACTCCTTTTATAATTGCATTCAATATTTCAAAACGTATCTTTTCTGGCGAGAATGCATAATCATGCCAAATAACGATAGAGTTTTCATGAATCAGATGTTCAAAAACATTTTTTGTATCCGAAACTACAAAATCAAAACGATGATTTCCATCGATAAAAATTACATCAAATTTTTTATTCAATCCTGAAAAATCAAATTTAGTCGAGTCTCCTAAATGTTGTTTTATTTTAGATTTATCTTTTATAAAAAAACCATGTGCATTTTCATAATCTTGTGAAAAGTTATACGTTTTATAATCCTTTGTATCTAAATCTAACGTATTCAAATCATCAGCAACATCAATCAAATTAACAATACTTTCTCCTCTCCAAGTTCCAATTTCGAAATATTTACATTGTTCAAATTCTTTACACGCATTTTTCAGCAGTAATAAATCTGTAATCAAAGAACCGTCATCTAAAAAAGCAACTGTATCTAATTTTCCGTCAAAATTTGGAAATAATTGATCTAAAGAAACTTGATTTAGTCCTTTCTTATAATGATTTGGCGTTTTCTTTTCCCAATTTTCATTTTGGTCAATGATAATATTTAATAACCAAGGATTCTTACAAATTTGAAAAAATCCATTTATAAATTTTGATATTTTTTTTGATAATGACATTTTTAAATATTTTTTAAATACTTATTAAACAAATAATATGCGTATAATCCAGAAATTAAGAAAGTTATTAACATACCTAAAGCTGCTCCTTCTATTCCATAAAAAGGAATTAATAGCGCATCAAAAATAACTAAACAAACAATTGAGAGGATTGATACTCTTACATTCCAATCTGATCTTCCTATTGTACTATTCAAGTTAATGTATAATACTCTAAACAACATTGCTAAAACAACTGCTATTGTTGCAATAAAAAAAACTGTACCACCAGTTAAATAACTTTTATTGAAAAATAACTCGATTATAAAATCTCTAAGAAAATAACTTCCTAAAAGAATACTAATTCCTATAGGAATGAATAGCTTATAATAATTTTTTATATAAAATTTCAGAAAATCCTTGTTCTGACTATTTTTAATAATTCGAGGAAAATCGGTTTGAAATAATATAGTCGGAATAAATAATAAATTCATAGGCAAAAGAATCGCAACTTTATACAAAGCAATATCTTTATCTGTCATAAAAATCGCAATCATTCCAATATCAATCGAAAACAATAACTCTGAAGCGAAATAAGCCAAAGATTCCATTCTTCCATATTTCCACATCATTTTCCAATTCATTTCACTTAAACCACTTATTGATTGTTGTAAAATTGTTTTAGAATAGAAAAATAAACTAATAAAAGGTGTAATCGCCAGCGAAATCATATAACCAATTGCTCCAAAGTTGATGGTTAAGAAAAATGTAAAAATCAGTCCCAAACAGTTAATCAATATATTTAATGAAGCAAACTTTTTATTAAAACCATTTATACGATAATCAATTGTAAGATGTGATTGGAAAAATAAGCCCAAAAGACGAACAGAAAACAAGAGAATAATCCACAATAAATGATCAAATTTTATGGCATAAAAATTAGCAATTACAATAAAAAGACTACATAAAATAAGCTGATTAATAACACCATTTCTAAATAATTTTCGACTTAGGTCTTTACGTGTTTGTTCATTTTCTTCACCAGCACCAAATTTCATCAAAACCTGTAATGAACCTAATCCATTCCATGGCGTAACAAACCCAATGATAGATGCGATAAGTGTTATACGACCAAATTCATCTTGAGGAATCATTTTTACAATGAAAATGGTATTAATCAACATCACTAATTTTTCTACCACAAAAGATAAAAAAACGTAAAAACCATTGTTTTGTAAAAAGGATTGTATGAATTTGATTAAATCTTTCATTCTAAAACTTTCGTGTAGACATCATCAAATTGTTGAGCAATTTCTTCCTTAGAAAAATTATTCAAAACATAATTATTTAATTCCTTTGCTGTTGCAAATTCATAACCTTCTATCACCTCAACCATTGCTTTATAAAGTGCTGATTCATCATTTTTATTCACAATAAATCCAAAATTATTTGGCATAAATTCTTTAATTCCACCAACATCACTTGCGATAACAGGAATTCCCGAAGCAAAAGCTTCTATTTGTACACAAGGTTGATTTTCATAATTACTAAAAAGTACAAAACAATTCACATTTTTCATCTTTTGATTCACTTCAAAATGTTGTAATCGCCCAAAAGATTTTACAAAAGCAGACAAATTATTTTCTTCAACAAAATTATTAATCAAAGTTAAATCTCCATTTCCTCCAATCTGAAATTCAAAATCATAGCCATTATCAACTAACTTTTTAACAACATTCAACATTCCTAAAATATTTTTATGTTCATTTTCTAAATGCGAAAGATGTAAAAAAGTTATTCTTTTTATTTTACAATCTTCTTTTACCGAAAACAATTCTACATCCACAACATTTGGAATAATTTTTACAATTGTTATAGGATAAATTTTAAGTATTTTCTGTGCTAAATCATTTGAAACAGGCGTTAAAACATCTACCTTTCTAAGTATTTTTTTAATTAAAAACTTCTTGTAAAATGGAAATGAAATAAAACGTTCTGGAGAAAATCCTGTCCAATGCTCTGTTAAAACTATTGGTTTTTTGTATTTATTTTTCAAAAACAAAGCAACTAAACCAGCTGGATAAACAACATTGAGATGAATTATATCAAAATTATTAACCAAAGAAACTCCTTTCAGAAAAGCTATAAATTGTTTGATTAAATTAAACGGACGAAAAAAAGATGGTTTAAAATAAACAATTATTTCCCTTACATTTTGGTTGATAGAATCATCTATTTCAAAATTAGATTTTAAATTTTCATCTTTTACTGCATGAACAAGCGTCACATTATTTAAAGTAGAGATAGAACGTAAATGGCGCTGAATAAAATCTCCATTATCTAAAAAAATTCTACTCGGATACCAAGATGCTAAAGCTAAAATATTTTTTCTCGAATTATTCACCTAACTTTTTATAACGTTTCAGTTCTTTCATTACAAAGTAAAGTTGAACCAAATAGCCCATTCCTGCAAAGAAAGAATATAGAGATAACGTCAAAAGTATGTTTTTATTTAGTCCGCCAATCACACAAGTAATCAATGTGACGAAAACCAAATAAATATTGAAGTATAGTGCGTAATGATTTTTCTTGATAACCACAACTATTTGCTGAATAGGATTCATTGCAGAACGACACAAAATCCAAAATGAAAGTATCCACGTCATAATATGCAGACCTCGCCATTCTGGTCCAAGCATCCACTCGAGAATAAAAATTCCGATACAATTCATCAACAAAAGAAAAACAGCAATTGCTCCAACATTGTACAGCACCACTTTTTTCGATAAATCATATAATTGATGTGAACGATGATCAATCATTGCAGCAGATTTCTGAAAGAAAACTTTCGACATCGAATTGGAAAGCAACGTCAAAGGAACAACCAAAACTTTAGCTGAATTTCCCACAAAAGCTACATCTTCTTTCAAGAAATAAATCGCGATCATAATTGGCAATAAATTGTTAGCAATTGCATTCAACGATTCTGAGGGTAATGTATATTTTATGATTTCTTTGTTCTTAGAAATTGTTCGTTTAGCCAACCCAAAGTCAATGGAAGAAAATCGTCCTTTTGTAATTGAAAAATAATATGCACAAGACAAAATAGTTCCGAAAATTGTTCCATAAATCAATCCTGTTTCTTTGTAGCCTATCCAATAAAAAATGAACTGAAAAAAAACCGAAAACAACGCATTAATCACAAATCCAGTCGAAATACTTTTGAATAATTTATACTTTGTAAACAACGTATTTTGTACATTGTTCCAAGCTGTAAATACCCCTGCAACACAACTTAAGAAAACAATAAATAAGGAGGTTTTGAATGTGAAAATTTTTTCTAAAATAGCATAACCCAAAAAGAATAAAATCGTTACAATACTACTCACTAATAATAAGGTTGTAAACAAATTTCTAATCGCTTTCGATGATTTCGAAATCACGAAAATATTCTCTAAACGAAATGTTGTCAAAATAGAAAGAATGGCCACAAAACTCAAAAAAGCATTGTAAGTTCCCGATGCTTCTGGACCATAAATTCGAGCCAAAATAATTCCGCCAATAAACATAATCACTTGCGCAATTGTGTTACCTACCAACAAAGACAAAACACCTTTGGCATTCTTCGTTTTAAATTTTTCTAACTTCGCTTTCAATTGATATTTTCTTCATCAGCAAATCTACATAAAATCCTTAGCTTTGCATTTATGAACACAATAAAACACGTTTTTTTCGATCTTGATAACACACTTTGGGATTTCAGAAAAAATGCAAAATTCGCGCTAGATGAGCTTTACAAAAAGTATGATGTAGAAAATAGATATGGTTTTACATTCGAGGAATTTCATCCATTTTATCACGATAGCAACGAAGGTCTTTGGGCTTTGATTCGTGACAAAAAAATTACAAAAGAAGAATTACGTGCTCGTCGTTTCAAAGAAGCTTTTGATAATCTTGGGATTGATAATGATGCTCTAGCAAAGATTTTTGAAGATGAATACATGGAAACGATTACCAATTACAATGAAGTGGTGGATGGAGCAATGGAATTGTTGGATTATTTGAAACCAAAATATCAATTACACATTATCACAAATGGATTTATCGAAGTTTCGAAACGTAAAATTGAAACATCAGAATTAAATGGTTTTTTTGATACGGTGACTTATGCAGACGAAATCAAAATCTTGAAACCTGATCCTCGTATTTTTTCTTTGGCAATGGAAAAATCTGGTGCTAAAAAAGATGAATCAATTTACATTGGTGACGATTGGATTGCGGATGCTGTTGGCGCAAAAGCTTTCGGAATGTCAGCGATTTTCTTTGATCGATTAGATGATAATTTTTCGATGGATGATGTTCCTACAATTACACATTTAGATGAAGTAAGAAATTATTTATAAACTTAAGGTTCAGAAATTCTGAACCTTTTTTTATGTCAGAAAAAAATCTATTTTTGATAAAAATTACTCAATACTTATGAATTTAAACAACCTAAAATTTCCGCTTGATATAAAGTTTTATATTGCAACTTTTTCCAATGATTTTTCTGTAACAGATGCTAATAATCAACCTGTGTTTTATGTACGCGAAAAAATTCTTTCGTGGCGAGATGTGATTAAAATCTACCGTGATTCATCGAAAAAAGAAGAACTTTTTCAACTTCGTTCGAATAAAATCATCGATTTTCAACAAACTTTTACCATTACAGATGCGAACGGAAATGTTGTTGGTAAAGCAAAACGAAAAACTTTCAAATCCTTTTGGAAAGCGACTTTTCATATTTACGACGCAAATGATAATCATTTATTTACAATCAACGAACGTAGTGGTTTTACGCGTATGATGGACGGAATGGTTGGAGAAATTCCCGTTGTAGGATTTTTCTCAGGTTATATTTTCAATCCAAAATATGTTTTAACTGATTTACAAGGAAGAGAAATGATGGAAGTATCAAAAGAACCTTCATTCTTTGGACGAAAATTTAAATTAAATCAATATCAATCATCCGAAAATGATACACTTTTTGTTTTGAGTTTTATGATGATGCTCATAAGCGATAGAGATCGAGGATAATTTTATTTAAAAAAATATTTGCAGATTCAAAAATAGTCTTTATATTTGCAGTCCAAAATAAGAACAATAGTTTCTTATCCGGAATGGCCGAGTGGCGCAACTGAATAGCGCACTTGATTACGGCTCAAGAGGTTACAGGTTTGAATCCTGTCTCGGTCACAAAAGCAAAAGCTCATCAAAATTTGATGAGCTTTTTATTTTAATACACTTCTGTTTCTTGCGGAATTTCTTCTACTTTTTGAGATTTTTTTGTCATAAAAAATATACAATTCCCAAACCACGTAAACCAAAAAATATAAAATCCGAAATGGAAAGTCTTTTTCAATAAACGATGTGAGGTTTCAGTAAAATCGTAATAGCAATAAATTAATCCAATAATTCCCATAAAAAGGAAAATGAGAGGCAATAACAAACGTTTAAAACGTTTCGTTGTTTTCTCATTCCAAATGGATAATACGATAAAAATAACAGCTTGTATAGCGAATAATAACAAGGCTGTTTTCCACCACGATTTCAGGATCGTATATTCGTTGTAAATAATTGTGATTCCTATTTTACCGATGAATGACATTTTCGAAATCATTATTCCAGAAAGTAAAGAGGAAAATGCCAATATGAGAAGATGTATAATTTTGTTTTTCATTTTAATTAAAATATAAGAAAGCAACACCAAATATTAATCCAATTAGAATTAACAAACCTACTACTGCATTATAAAATTTATGCCAACCTGATTCATTTTGAGAAAATTCCTCAAAATTTAACTTTGGATTAAATAGTTTTAAAATAATATATCGAACTCGTATTCCAAAAATTTCTATTATAAGTTCACTAATCGCAATAAAAATTATTTCAAGAATAATCTGCATATAAATAATTTACAATCTAATATAAAACAAAAAAGCCTTGCAAATGCAAGGCTTTAAATATTTTGATGAATAATTCTCTTATAAATTAATTGAGAAATCCATTAATTTTTTGAATTCTTTCAAACGTTCAGCTAAACCATCACGTGTTAAATCTCCTAATGATTCAGTACCGAATTTTTCACATGTTACAGATGCTAATGCAGATCCGTAAACAATTGCACGTTTCATGTTATCGAAAGAAAAATCGTTTGTTTTTGCTAAGTATCCGGAGAAACCTCCTGCAAATGTATCTCCTGCTCCTGTTGGATCGAAAACATCTTCTAATGGTAAAGCTGGTGCAAAGAAAACTTGTTCTTCTTGGAATAATAAAGCTCCATGTTCACCTTTTTTGATGATAACTGTTTTTGGTCCGAATGTCATGATTTTTTTAGCAGCTTTCACTAAACTATATTCACCTGACATTTGACGCGCTTCTTCGTCATTAATAGAAATTACATCAACATCTTTGATCACATCCATCAACTCATTCCAAGCACAATCCATCCAAAAGTTCATTGTATCTAAAACAACCAAACCTGGACGATTATCTAATTGTGTCAACACTCCTTTTTGTACCAATGGATGTAAGTTTCCTAACATCAAAACGTCTGGAGATTTGCGATCTTGAGGAACAATTGGATTAAACGTTTCTAAAACATTCAATTCTGTTGCTAACGTATCACGTGTGTTCAAATCATTATGGTATTTACCTTCCCAAAAGAATGTTTTTCCTTCTTTTACGATTTCCATTCCATCTAAATTAATTCCTTTTGAAATTAATAAATCGATGTATTCTTGTGGAAAATCTCCACCAACAACTGAAACGATTGCAGTATCCACGCCCAATAAAGAAGACGCCATACCGATATATGTAGCGGCACCACCTAAGATTTTATCTGTTTTCCCGAAAGGAGATTCTAATTTATCAAAGGCAACTGTACCAACTGTTAATAAACTCATTTTATATTCTTGATTAAATAGTTTGCAAATATATTGAATAGATTTGAATTAAGACATATTAAGACAATGCGTTAGCCAAATCAGCAAAAGCAACTTCGGTTTGTTCTCCCGAAATCATATCTTTTACTGTCGCTTTTTGCTCAGCAATTTCTTTTTCACCCAAAAGAATTACTTTCTTAATTCTTTTTTTATCAGCATATCCCATTTGCTTTTTCATTTTTGCATCATCAGGATAAACCTCTGTATTAATTCCACTTTGACGTAATTGTTTTACCAATTTCATTGCCTCAGCAGCTTCTTTCGTTCCGAAATTAATGAACAATGCTTGGATATTTGTTGAATCTTCTAAAGCTGGGAATAAATTATTTTCTTCTAAAACTAAATATGTACGATCTAATCCAAAAGAAATTCCTACTCCAGAAATATCTTTCAATCCAAAAATTCCTGTCAAATCATCGTAGCGACCTCCTCCACCAATAGATGAAGAGAATTCTCCGATTTTCGCTTTCACTTCGAAAATAGCTCCAGTATAATAATCTAAACCACGTGCTAATGTCAAGTTCAAAACTAATTCAGCCGATTGTAAACCAATATTTGTTGTATTTTCAAAAACAAATTCTAATTCTTCAATTCCTTTTAATCCAGTTTCCGAAGATTTTAAAATTTCTTTTAATTGTGCAAATTGAGTTTTATAATCACCGTTCATTGAGAATAAAGGTGATAAAATTTCGATGGCAGAATCAGAAATTCCTTTTCCACGCATTTCTTCTTTTACCGCTTCTTCACCAATTTTATCCAACTTATCTAAAGCCACTGTAAAATCAATCAATTGAGCCGAAATATCTGCTACTTCTGCTAAACCTGATAAAATTTTACGATTGTTGATATGAATTTCAACTGGCGTTTTTAATTCTGTAAAAACCGAATCATACAATTGTACAAAATCAACTTCTTGTAATAACGAATCCGAACCTACAACATCTGCATCACATTGAAAAAACTCACGGAAACGACCTTTTTGAGGACGATCGGCACGCCAAACTGGTTGAATTTGGTAACGTTTGAAAGGAAATGTAATTTCATTTTGATGTTGCACCACATAACGTGCGAAAGGCACAGTTAAATCGTAGCGCAACGCTTTTTCAGAAATTTGCGCAATTACTTTTTGACTATTTCTATCTGTTAACAATTGCTCATCAACTTTTGCTAAATAATCTCCAGAATTTAAAATCTTGAAAATTAATCGATCTCCTTCTTCTCCATATTTACCTGTTAAAGTTGATAAATTCTCAAATGAAGGTGTTTCGATTGGAGAAAATCCGAATAACACGAATTGTTTCTTAATCGTATTGATAATATATTGACGACGATTCACTTCTAAAGGCGAGAAATCTCTTGTCCCTTTGGGAATCGATGGTTTTTGAATTGCCATTTTTCTAAATCTTACTTATAAAGATGCAAAAATACATCATTTTGATTTTTAACACGACATTTTGTTTCAAAATCATTGTTTTAGAAAGAATTTAATTAAAATTCATAAAGTCAACCTGAACTCGTTTCAGGTTCACATCACGTTATTAAAAAATAAATTATGCTGCAGAAAGATTCTGAAACAAGCTCTGAATGATAATTCTATACAAAATTAAAAAGAGGATGAGAAGCTGAAATAAATTCAGCTTGACAATCACTACACAAATCAATCTTATAAATCTTAATTAATATCGTAATTTTGCTTTTATGTATTTGAAAGAACTTAAAGCGCGACAATTCAAGAATTTTGATGAAAATAATTTCGAATTTTCACCAAAAATTAATGCTTTTGTAGGACAAAATGGAAAAGGCAAAACCAATATTTTGGATGCTATTCACTATTTGGCTTTAAGTAAATCGTATCTGAATCATTCGGATGCGATGAATATTCAGTTTGATTGTGATTTTTTTACATTAGAAGGTACTTTTGATCGAAATGAATCTGCTGATGTGATTTTTTGCTTGGTTCGTTCTGGTCAGCCCAAACAATTAAAACGAAATTCTAAATCGTATGATCGTATTTCTGATCATATTGGTCAATATCCTTTAGTGATGATTTCACCTTATGACAGTGATTTAATCAAAGAAGGAAGTGAAGTTCGACGCAAATTTTTGGATAATATTATTTCGCAATCGAATAAGCAATATTTAGCTGATTTGATGCGATACAACAAGGTTTTAGTTCAACGAAATGCCTTGCTAAAATACTTTGCTGCAAATAATACATTTGATTCAACTTCTTTGGAAATTTATGATGAAGAATTGATTCATTTAGGAAAGAAAATACATGAAGTTCGAAAAGAATTTATTCAAACTTTTTTGGAAGCTTTCCTAAAATATTACAATGAAATTTCAGAAGGTCGAGAAAAAGTGAACATCGAATATGTTTCGCAATTAAATGATGCACCTTTTGAAACGGTTCTGAAAAAAGCTTTGTACAAAGATCGTTCGACGCAATATTCGACAGCCGGAATACATAAAGATGATTTATTGTTTACGATTACCAATTATCCAATCAAGAAATTTGGTTCGCAAGGTCAACAAAAATCGTATTTAATTGCATTGAAATTAGCCCAATTAGAAGTTATCAAATCTTCATTAAACATCACTCCATTATTATTATTGGACGATATTTTTGACAAATTGGATGAACACCGTGTAACACAACTGATTAAATTAGTGAACGAAGAACGTTTTGGACAAATCTTTATTACCGATACACATCCCGAAAGAACAGAGCAAATCATTAAACAAATTAATTCTGAAAGTAAAGTTTTCCGTTTATGAAAAAGTACGAAAAAAGAAGTAATCAGCAAACGCTTGGTCAAGCTTTGGAGCATTTCATTAAACAAAGTGGAAAAGAAGAATTGATTTGGGAAGTCAAAGCAGAAGAGGCTTGGCAAACGGTAATGGGAAAATTTTTCGAGAAATATACGGACCGAGTTGAAGTAAGACAAAGAGTTTTGTATGTAAAAATTAATTCTCCTGCGATGCGACAAGAATTATTGATGGGAAAATCAAAGATTCTAGCTAATATAAATGAAGAAATTAAAAAGGATTTTTTAGTTGACGTAAAAATATTTTAAATGCCTTACATCGAACATTCTACTTACCCTACACCTAATTTCATCAATCGAAATGCGCATCTTTCTACTATTATTCCAGCGAAATTCAAGAAATATCCTGTTCCAGATTACACAAGAGAAAAAATGGAAACCGATGATGGCGATTTTCTGAATTTGGATTGGCGATTTCAAGAAAATAAAGACAAATTAGTTATACTTTTTCACGGATTAGAAGGCGATTCGAAACGAACGTATCTTAATTCGTGTTCAGATTATTTTTATGATAAAGGATTTAATATTCTGGCTTGGAATCATCGCTCTTGTGGAGGCGAAATGAATGACACTTGTCGTTTGTATCATCATGGATCAATTGATGATGTACACAGAGTTGTAGAAAAAGCGTTGAAAGAAAATTATCAAGAAGTTTATTTGATTGGCTATTCGATGGGTGGTGCTTTGGTTTTGAATTATCTTGGAGGTTATGAAGTTTCGAACAAGATAAAATCTGCTGTTGTTTTTTCTGCACCAATTTCTCTAAAATCATGTGCTGACACATTGAAAATATTTCCGAATACAATTTATTTTAAAAATTTCAAACGCACTTTAGTTCCAAAATTTAAAGTAAAAGCAAAACAATTTCCAGGAGTTCTGAATGAAAAAATGATTGATAAGATCAAAACATTTGATGAAATTGATGATTATTTTACTGCACCAATGCATGGTTATAGCAGCAAAGAAGATTACTATCACAAAGCTTCGCCTGCAACTGTTTTAGATCATATCAAAACACCATGTTTGATTGTCAACGCTGCAAATGATCCTTTTTTAGGGAAAGATTGTTATCCTATCGAACGTTTTAAAAATCATACATTTTGCACTTTCGAAATGCCAAAATATGGTGGACATTGTGGTTTTCCATTAGAAAACAATAAACATTCTTGGGCCGAAATTAGAGCTTGGGAGTTTATAAAATAAAAAAACCTCGAAGTAAACTTCGAGGTTTTGATATTATTTATTTATAAACTTTGTTAATTTTATTAAATCAGATTCGTTTGTAGAATTAATTTTTTCTTTATTTATATATGCTTTTATCTTATCATCTTTAAAAAAATTAATAAATTCTTTTTTCTTGTTAGGAATTAAAATAATATCATTCTTAAAATTCATAAAATAAATTGGCTTATCAGATGTATATTCTTTCGTTAATGTTCCGACATCCATTATATCTTCTTTTTGTAAAATTTCTTTTAAAATTACTTTTTCCTTTTTATAAAGGTTAATATTTTTTCCTTCTGAAAGTATTTGTAAAAAACCAGATTCTAAATTACCATCTTCTAATTTATAATGCTCTATATAAATAAATTTTTTATTACTATTTATAAAAGTAATAATCATATTCTGCAGCTTATCTAAGTCATAAGAAACATTCTCGTTTAGATACTCCATTTCATCAGAGTAGTGATTATAACGCAATAACTTTACATTAGAATTAGCACCTTCTATAGTAAATGGTGAAAGTCCATCCTTTAAATAAGGATTACCTTTTATTGACAAATCAATTTTAGATAATTGAATTCTATGGCTACCTTGAGAAACACCTACTGTCAATGGGTCGAGATTAACTTGACCGTTTACATAGCATATAAAAAATAAAAAAATAATACTATATTTAATTTTCATAATTCAAATTATATTTAATTGAATTTACAAATATTATGTCAATAAAAAAAAGACTATCTTAAAAAGATAGTCTTTTTTATTACTTAAATTAATATCCTGACGTTTGGGTCATATTAGGATTTCTATTGATTGTTCCTTGATCAATAGGCAATTGCCATTTATGACTAGTAGGTGTTAAAGTTTGTCCAACAGGAACACTTCCACTTCCATCAGCATAAAAACCATTTCCTGATCTTTGAATACCATTTTTATATTGCGCAGGTACATTTACATTTTGCAATCTTTTTAATGTAAACCATCTATCACCAGTTTCAAAAGCCAGTTCCTTACGTCTTTCCAGAATAATTGCATCAAATATAGCTACTCCAGTTTCCCCTCCTGCATAAGAAGAATATCTATTGTTTCTTAATTTATTTAATGTTGCTAAAGCCCCTCCTTGATCACCAGATAAATATTGTGCTTCAGCTAAATCTAAGATAGTTTCTTCAACTCTCAAATAACGTCCATTATTTACTCCTGGAATATTTGTAGCTGGATTTCCAGAAATATATTTATTAACAGCAATTGTAGGCTTTCCATTTGCATTATTTGGATTAAATAATTTCACACTAGCTGACATTCTTTCAGGCTCTGTAGTTGGATTAAATAACTCATAAAATCTTTTATCTACAGAATATTCCATATTGATATTAGCATTGCTTGTTCCTTGACTATAGCTAACTCCAATTGCAGGATCATTTGTTAAAACAAAAGGAATTTCAAATAATACTCCATTACTATTTATACCTTTCCACATGTTTAGCAATTGGTCTTTAGCTACAGGATTAACCTTATTTACAACAGGTTGCGCATACTCAATCACTTTAGTATAATTCCCTAAGTATAAATAAGTTCTAGCTAACAACGCTTGTACAGTATTACTATTAATTCTATCAGTACCAGTACTTGTGTTTAAATTACTTAAAGCTTCAGTAAAATCTTTAAGTATTTTATCATATACTACTTTAACATTCTCTTCTCTACCTGGAGATTCAAAAGGGATATATTTATCTATATATGGTATCCCTTGCGAACTTAAAGCATCTGCACTTTGAGTTGGTATTTTAGCATAAGTTCTTGCAACCTCTAAATGTACCAATGCCCTTAAAGCTAAAGCTTCACCTTTTATTTGACGTTTAAAATCTCCATCAGGTAGATTATCTATATTAGCTAAAATTAAATTAGCTCGCATAATAATATTATACGATGAATTATATTTTGAAGTTGGAGTCATATTTCCATCATACTCCCATTGAGTAGACGCTAACCTATTTGCCTGACGACCATTAGTATTAAATATTACATCATCTGCTAATATATCTCCTAAAACATTTATGTCTGAAGATCCGTTAGATGCAGCATAGTACCCTGATTGTTTAAAACCTTGGTAAACTCCTAATATAGCTCTTGTAAAATCTGCGGGAGTTTGATAAAAATTCTCTACAGCTGTACCTGTAGGAGAATCTTGCATAATATCATCATCACTACAACTATTAAATGATAATAATAATGATAAAGCTAAAAATGTTATTTTAATTTTTTTCATCTTTTTTTTTTAGAAATTAACATTTAAACCTAATGAATAAGTTCTTGTATTTGGATATGAAAATAATGAATATGCGTTTGCTATAAATCCAGAATCACCAGGAACAGCATATCCACTACTTGCAGTCCCAGCAATAGGATTACCATGGAATTTAGTCCATAAAGCCAAGTTTTGTATTTGTGTAAAAATTCTAACTCCTTTTAAACCTGTACCTTTTAATAATTCGTCAAACGTATATCCAAGAGATAAACTTCTAAAGTTTAAATAATCAGATTTCTCTAAGAATTGAGTAGAATATCTAAATCCAGCTGAAGTTGGACGTTGAAATTCTGTTTGATCACCTGGATTTCTCCAATAATCATTTGCTTGAACAGCTTTATTATTAGTTGTTGTAGGACTAGTTAATATTTGATAGGTGTTATTATAAGTATAACCTCCCGCACTAAAAACAAAATCTGCATTTAAATCAAATCCGTAAAACTTAGCATTTAATCCAAAACCTCCTGTTAAAGTAGGCATAGGAGATTTACCTGTCGCTATTGCATCTCCTGCATCATAAGTTTCAGTTATATTCCCATCTAAATCATAGTATTGCGCATTACCATTATCTCTATTAATACCTGCAAATTTCACCATATAAAATTGATACGGAGCTCCTCCTTTTATATGTTTCATATCTTCAACAGTTCCAGAAACTATTAATTCATCTAAACCATTTAAGTCATTTATTTTATACTTCATTTTTGTTAAAGTACCATATACACTTAAACCATACTCTTTCTTATTAATAATATCATAATTTAACTCAACCTCTACCCCACTAGAAACTAATTCTCCAGCATTAATAGTTGTTGTAAATGAACCTGTTTCTCTTGGTAACTCTTTAGTAAATAAAAAATCTGTACGTGTATCTTTAAAATACGAAACATTACCAGTTAATGATCTATTAAGCAAAGCAAAATCTAATCCTACATTTAATTTTTTATTAATTTCCCATGTAGTATTTGGATTTGCAATATTTAAAGATGGAGCAGCAATCCCTTGACTATTATATGTTCCAGTCATAGACATTAAAGTCAAATTAGAATATCTTGCTAGACCTGAATCATCTCCTACTTCACCATAAGATGCTTTCAACATCAAACTATTAACAAATTTATTAGATCTTAAAAAGTCTTCTTTTGCTATATCCCAAGCAACAGAAGCTCCCCAAAAAGTTCCATATTTATTATCTAATCCAGCTAAAGAAGTTCCATCTCTTCTTACATAACCATCAACAAAATATTTTCTTGCATAATCATAGTTAACAGAACCTAAATACCCAAAACGAGTCACAGCCCATCTTGCAGTATTTGAAGACTGTAATTTAGTTGTAGCTAAACTTTGTACATCTTGATAATCATTAGGAAATCCTTGAGAACTTAAAGACATTGAATAGCTCGATTGATTAATATACTCTGAAGCTATAGTTGCTCTAATATTATGTTTGTTAAATGATTTTATATAACTAACCTCGTTTCTCCAGTTATAATCAAGCCTATCAAGACTCTGATCACTTTTCGATCCTCCAGAACCTAAAATAGCCATTAAATTAGCAGAAGGAGCTGTAAAATTTTCATATTGTAATCTTCTGTATGTAGCTCCAAATGTTGTTCTAGCAAATAAATTTTTAGCTAGTTCATATTCAAAAAATGCAGAACCATATAATCTAAACGTTCTCGTTTGATTCTTTGTATAATACATTTCATCTAATGCATTATACCCCATAGCGTTTACAGATTGATTAAATGTAGGATCTCCATTAGCTTTATATATGATATTTCCATCATTATCTAGCTTATAAACACTAGCAAATGGTCTATTTTGTAAAACACTGTAAAAAGCATTTTGACCGTTATTAATATCTCTAGGTTCATCTAATGTTTGATAAGACCCATTAAGATTAATTCCATATTTAGCTTTATCTGATAATTTAGACGAAATATTAAGAGTTCCTGTAATTCTATCTAAACCTTTGTAATAGTTAACCGCTCCTGAATTTTTATCATAACCAATTGAAAAAGATTGAGAATCTCCATCAATATTACTAGCCATATTAAAATAATGAGATGTTATTAAACCGTTCTTAAAAAATGAATCATTCCAATCTGTATCAATCTGAGCTAACCGATCAATCTGAGCTTGTGTTCTAGCCACTCCACCTGCTACTCCTTTGATTGAGGATAAACTATTTTGATAATCTAATAATTGTCTTGAGTTCATTACATCCATATCATTTTGTTTCATCATCTCAGTAAAACCAATTCTTGATGAATATGAAAATGATTTAGAATTTTTCTTAGCTCCTTTAGTTTTGATTATAATAACTCCATTTGCACCTCTAGCACCATAAATAGCTAATTGGGAAGCATCCTTCAAAACAGTAACATCCTGAATATCTTGTGGATTTATAGTATTCATATCTGTAACTGACATATAAGTACCATCCACTACAAATAATGGAGATTTATTACCTCCACCTAATCCCATAGCTCCACGGATTGTTACATTAGAAGTAGCTCCAGGCGCTCCATTCTGAGCTTGAGAAGTTAATCCCGAAACTTTTCCACCTAACATTTGATCAACAGATAATGAAGGGTTAAAATTTTCTAAACTTTTACCAGACACAACTGTTTCTCCTGATTTAGAAGGAGAATCGAAAATACTTGTAATAACTACCTCTTCTAAAGCAGTTTCATCTGAATATTTCAAAGCTCCTAAATTAGTAGAAGTCACTTTAAATTCTTTTCCATTGATCACTAATGTATCACCTACTTTAGCATCAATGTTAAAATTTCCGTTCTCGTCAGTATATGCAACTTTATCAGTCCCTTTTACAGTTACCTCTACGTCTGACTCTGGAAAATTGTTAGCATCGTTAACTACACCCGTTACTTGAGCAAAAGCCACTGTTCCTAATCCTAGGAAAGCTAATAAGCCCAAAGATGTTAATCTTCTCCTCATAGTTTTATATTTTATAACATTTTAGACAAAACTCTAACTTTTTTTTAAGAATTCCAAAAAGTGATCTATTTTTTTTATTTACCAACATCTTTAAAGAAATAACTTTACATTATTATATTCAGTACCCGTTGTGCATTTTAAAT
>NZ_DCOI01000038.1:0-34002 GCF_002322895.1 Empedobacter sp. UBA1574
GAACTTTCGTTAGGATATCCAGCAACTACATATGTTACAGAAAGCACAATTGATCTAATTTTTTTGGATATTAATATGCCTTATCTTTCTGGTCTCGAATTTTTGGAACAAATCGAAAATCCACCACTTTGTATTTTCACTACCGCTTATTCCGAATATGCTCTTGAAGGATTTCGATTGCAAGTAGTTGATTATTTACTAAAACCAATTGCATTCAACCGATTCTATCAAGCTGTTAATAAAGCTTATCAAATATTTTTACTTAACGAAAAAATAAAGCATGGAACTATTCTCAATGATCCCTTTCTATATGTACGACAAGGAGATACTTTTACCAAAATTTCTTGGGTAGATATTCTGTATGTAGAAAGTATGCAAAATTATGTAAAACTACATTTCAAAGATAAATCTATTCTAATTCACCAAACCATGAAAGTATTAGAAGAATCTTTACCAATGAATCATTTTTTTCGAATACATAAATCTTTCTTAGTGAATGTTACACATATAGAGATAATTTCTGGAGGTCGAATTTATATTGGCAAACATGAACTTCCTATTTCTAGGAATAAAAAGGATGAGTTACTTAATCAAGTTGTTTATAAAAAATTAATTAGTAAATAAAAACAGTCTCAATAAATTTTGAGGCTGTTTTATGTGATTAAGGTAAGTTCCAACGTAAACTCAGCGCAGAATAAAAGGTTGTCGAAAAACGAGGATCTGCAATTTCCTTCTTTCTAAAAAGACTCTTTAAGTTTCTTTCATTTTCAGAAAAAGATCGTACCAAAGTCGTTCCTCCTGTTAATTGGAGTTTTAGCGAATTACTCAATTTTATTTCAGGACGTAAACCAGCAACAACTTGATGATAACTTACTAATAATGATTTGCCTTCTTTGGATCTTTCAGCAACCATTCCACTAAGATTTACCACGCTTTTCAAAGCAAAGTTTGTTGTCATTTGGTAACCTGCTTCTACACCTTCTGGAAAATTAATATTCACATTGAATTTGTCACCTCCAGTTTTCCAATCAAAATAAATTCCTGGCATTACCATAGGAACTCCAAAGTTATTCGATAATACAGGTCCTAACCCTAAAGCTAATTTTGGATTAAAATGTTTAATAAATAAAACACCTCCTTGACCCAAAATATCATCGGTAGATATATTTTCCATATCAGTGTAAATACCTACTGAAGCCATTGTCAAAATAGACCATGAGAACTAATAGGTGAAAAGTATTGTAAACCAATTTGAGTATTCAACATTTCTGAAGGAAATAATTGTTCTTCATAATTTTTATTGTTCATTCTTGCATATGCAGTACTAAATAGCAAAGACCAGTTGCTATATTTTCCATCTTTCAATTCTTTCGTATATAAAGGAATTTTCAAACTCACTTCTGCTTTTTTGAAATCGCTTTTAGAATCTGTTTTTAAACTATCTATTGGACGTATATAATTGGAAAATGGAACATATTCCATTTTTAATTTACCTCTAATTTTATTTTGTGCATTCAAGAAAGTAGTCAATAAACTAAACGCGGAAATTAAAATGTTTTTTTTCATCTTTTTTTGCCAAAGAGAGGAGTTTTAATAGTAAAAAAATAAATTAATTGACGAATTACTATTCCTGATTGATATACGGTGATAGAAGAACGATATCATTATTTATAATCTAAAGTCGAGAATGAAAGACAAGAGTTTTTTGATTACTTTTTTGCGCTCTAAATATCGATGAATTGCATCTTCTCCTCCTAGTAGAATAAGGCGTAATGAATAAATAACTTTAGAATTAATTTCTTCAATAATTGAAGAAAATCAAATAAAACATTTACTTTTATTATATTAACCCTTTTTGATATAATGAGAATATGAACAAAGAATTTTTTAAAAATATACTGACAACTCAAATTCCGATTGCGTGGATTGCTGGAGTTCGTTTGGAATCGTGGGAAGAAAATAAAGTTTCGATACGAGTAAAATATGGATTCCTTAATCAAAATCCGTTCAAAAGTATGTTTTGGGCGGTGCAAGGAATGGCAGCAGAATTTTCTTCTGGTTTGATGGCAAATGCTAAGATTTCTAAATCAGGTGAAGATATATCGATGTTGGTTTTGGGAATGCAATCGAAGTATTTGAAAAAAGCTATTGGTAAAATTGTGTTTACTTGCGAAGATGGAGAAAAAATAGACGCAGCTATAAAAGAAGCGATCGAAACGAAGAAAGGTGTATCGCTAAATGTGACAAGTAGAGGCGTAGACGAGGAAGGAGATATTGTTTCAGAGTTTCAGTTTACGTGGACATTCAAGTTGAGAGATAAAAAATAATGAAACCAATACTTAAAACATTTTTAATTTCTGTACTATTTAGTTTTATTGTTTCTTTTGTAAGTTGTTTAGTATTATTTCTTCACGAATCCTACAAAAGTTATGGTTCAATTCGTATTGTAAATTTTTCTAGTGTTATGTATTTTATAATTCAGTATTCATTTTTAGTTGTTTTACAGTTGATTATACTTAATTTTTTGGTTGGAATTATGCTAAAAAAATTCAAAATCAGACTATCAAAACAATTTATAATTTATGCTTTTTTAGCGTTGATTTATTTTATAGGAATTAATTATTACATTGATTTTAGATTAATTGTAATTAATCCTACATAAAAATATAAAGGCTGAAATTTATTCAGCTTTTTTTGTGATTTCTTGTTTCAAAATTGAAATTACTTCATCTATTTCTTCAAAATTTAGATGCGCAAATCCAAGGCGAATTCCAGTTTGATGTTGGGTTTGATATAAAATTGTTTGTGGAATAAACAATTCATTTTTTAAACAATTTCGTTTTAATTCCATTAAATTTATAGGTTGATTAAAATTAATCCAAACAGCTAAACCTCCATTTGGACTAGTAAAACTGATAAAATCATTTAATTCCGTTTTCAATTTCTGACAAAAATAATCGCGTCGTTCTCGATAGGTTTTACGATGTTTTTTTAGGATTCGATTTATTTCACCTTCGCTAATCATTTCACCTAAAACTTGTTCGATAAATGGATCAACCTGTTGATCAAGAATTGATAAGTGTTTCTTCGCTTCAAGAATTAGATTTTTCGGTGCTACAATAAATCCAATTTGGTAACCTGGTGCAAGATAATGACCAAATTTTCCAGTATAAAGAACCATTCCATTTTGATCCGAACTTGCCAAAGGTAAAATTGGATGATTGCTGTAATGGAAATCAAAATCGTAATCATCTTCCACAATTGCAAAACCAAATTCCTGCGAAAGTTGTAGTAATTCAACTCTTCTTTGCGAACTTAATGTAACCGTTGTAGGATAATGGTGATGCGGTGTAACGTAAACAATTCGTATCGGAAATTGCTCGCATAATCTTCTTAAATCGTCGGTGTCAATTCCAAATTGATCCGTTTTTACTTGTTTGATTTTAGCAAATTGTGTCTGAAAAATCATGTTACTTTTATAATAACTTAAATTTGCAACCGCAACAACATCATTTTGTTTCAGTAGAATTTCTGCAATTAAAAAAAGTGAAATTTCCGAACTTCTCGTCACTAAAATATTCTCTTTCGAAATATGTAAACCTCTTGTCAAATTGAGATAATTTGCTAAATTCTTTAAAAAGTACTCATTTTTGGACTGATTTACCTTTGAAATTGACGTTTTTCTTTTTAAAATAGCTGAATATAATTTAGCAGGAAGTTTTAGTTCTGCTAACCGATGATCGATTGTTCCATCGGTTAAATATAAGCGTTGATTAAAATTTTCGTACGGATTATCCAAAAGTATCGATTGTTCAAATTGAAAACCTGTTTTATCAGGATACAAATTGATTGAAAATTGCTTTGGAACAATGGTTTTCTGAAACTTTTGAGAAGATTGACTTAATACATAACTTCCTCTATTTGGAACGATTTCTATCCAACCTTGGGCTTCAAGTTCCTGAAAGCTATTGACAATCGTATTGCGATGAAGCGTTAAAATATCACTTAACTGCCTCGTTCCAAGTAATTTTGTGCCGCTTGGAATATAACCTAATTGTATTGCTTTAGCCAACTGATTCGCTAATTGAAGGTAAATTGGTGTATCCGAATTACGTTCGATTTCGATAAAACTTTTGTATGGTATTTCAGCCGGACTATTCATTATCTGTAAACTGGTATATTATGGCAGATCGGAAAGGTACTACTTTTGCGTCAGATTTAACTCAATTAATTAAATAATTAGTAAAAATGAAGAAGATTACTATGGTATTGTGTTTAGCTGCACAAAGTATTTTTGCACAAAATGTGAATGATACCATTGCGATAGGTGAAGTTTCTATTTTAGATAACCGTCTGAATACGCCACTTTCTAAAGAAAATAGAAACATTTATGTATTAAGTAAATCAGAAATTAACAAATTACCTGCACGTTCTTTACAAGATGTGTTGCAGTATGCATCTGGAATAGATTTGCGTCAACGTGGTCCATTCGGAACGCAAGCTGATATCTCGATGGATGGTGGAAGTTTTGAGCAAACATTGATTTTGTTGAATGGTGCAAAAATTATGGATCATCAAACAGCTCATAATGCGCTAAATCTTCCCATTCCACTAGAGGCGATTGACAGAATTGAAGTGGTACGTGGTCCGGCTGCTCGTGTTTATGGAAATAATAGTTTGACAGGTGTGATAAATATTGTCACGCGTCAACCAAAGAAAACAGGAGTTTATGCGAATACTTATTTTGGAACAAATTTTAAGAAAGATAGTGAAGATACGGACGATACCTATACAAGTAGAGGTGTGCAACTTGGCGCGAATTTGGCAAAAGAAACGCATCAACATCAGTTGTATGTGAGTCACGATTGGGGAAATGGATACCGATACAATACAGCATACGAAAACAATAAATTGTATTATCAAGGAAACTTTCAGTTTGATGATGCAAATAGTTTAGTTGCTTCGTATGGTTATGTGAAAAATGGTTTCGGATCAAATGGTTTTTATGCTTCACCTGGTGATAAAAATTCGAAAGAATTAGTTGAAACAACGTTAGTTAATATTCAGTCAAAACATAAATTATCGGATCGAATTTCGTTAGCACCACGTGTGAGTTATCGTTACAATTTTGATGATTATCGCTATTATAAAAATGATTTGAGTAAAGCACGTTCTCTGCATTACTCAAATTCTATTTCGGGAGAAGTAAATTCGACCTATCAATTGAATAAAGATCAAATTGGAATAGGAGTTGAATACCGAAATGAGCAAATTTCATCAACTAGTATCAAAAATCATACACGCGATAATGTTGGATTTTATGCGGAATATAAAACGGATATTACACCAAAACTGAATGTAAATATAGGAACGTATGTTAACTATAATTCTCAATATGGTTGGCAAGCATTTCCAGGAATTGATGCGAGTTATGCGGTAAATTCGAACTTGAAATTAATGGTAAATGCAGGTACAAGCCAGCGAATTCCTTCGTTTACAGATTTATATTTGGATCAACGACCAGGAAATATAGGGAATGCAAATGTTGAATCTGAAAAGGCATTTCAAACAGAAATTGGTTTCAAATACAACAAAAGAAATTGGACGTTTAATGCCTATTATTTTTATCGTTCGATCACAGATTTTATCGATTGGGTACGTTTAACATCTAATGAACCTTGGCAAGCGCAAAATTTTGGAGATTTGAGAACACATGGATTTAATACGAAGGTTTCATATTTAGCAAACCTTTCTGCGAACCAGAGTTTGAAATTTTCTTTGAGCTATTCTTATCTTGATCCTGAGTTTAAAAATGTTGATGATCAATACAATTCTAAATATAAAATAGAAAGTTTAAAACATCAGTTAATCAATACAATAGATTATGCAATCGGAAGAACTACTTTAAGTTTAGCGAATCGTTATAATACACGTCAATCATATAAATCTTATTGGATTACTGATGCAAGAATTAATCATTCATTCAAAAATAATTTGAGTATTTATTTTGATGCACAAAACATTTTTAATACTACGTATAACGAAGCTGGAGCCATTCCGTTGCCAACAACTTGGATGAGTTTAGGAATTAAATTTACAGGGATTTAGATGATGACAAACATTTAATATTCTCTTTAATAGTTTATATTATAAATGCGATGAGACAACTTTTTTAGGAAAGTTGTCTCTTTTTCATTCCATAAATTTCTTCCTAACTTTGCAAAAATAAATTGTATGATTATCATCGATTCGCCATCTCATGATGCGTATTTCAATATAGCTTTAGAAGAATATTTATTGTACCACTATCCAACAGAAGATATTTTTTTGCTGTATATCAATGCTCCGTCAATAATTGTCGGAAAATTTCAGAATACATTGGCAGAAATTAACTTGGATTATGTGACTGAGAATAATATCAAAGTTGTTCGTCGCATGTCGGGTGGTGGAGCTGTTTATCATGATTTAGGGAACCTAAATTTTTCTTTTCACACATTATTAGGACAGAATGATTTTATGGATTTTTCAACATTTACCGAGCCTATCATCAAATTATTAAATAGTTTGAATGTTCCTGCAAAATTGGAAGGAAGAAACGATTTGTTAGTTGATGGTAAAAAGTTTAGTGGAAATGCAAAATTGGCTCGTAATGGAAAAATGATTCAACACGGAACGATACTTTTTAATTCGGACATGTCAGTTTTAGGCGATGCATTAAAAATTAATCCATTAAAATATGTGGATAAAGCCATCAAATCTAATCGTGCACGTGTGATTAATTTGATCGAATATTTTCCAAATGAAATGACGACGGACGAGTTGAAAGCTTTGTTGATTGATGAAATGTTAGAAACAAATGAAGGAGCGACAATTTATCATTTAACAATCGAAGATTTGAATGGTATTGCGAAATTGATTGAAGAAAAATACCAAACATGGGATTGGAATTTTGGTTTTTCACCAAAATATAATTTCAAAAATGCAAAGAAAATTCCAGCAGGTTTTATTGAAGTTCACTTGGATGTAGAGCGAGGCGGAATAATTGAAAAAGCTAAAATATTTGGTGATTTCTTCGCTTCAGAACCGATTGAAGGTTTAGAAAATAAACTAATTGGTGTTAAACATAACGAAGAAGAAATTACAAAAGTTCTGAATTCTATTGATGTAACAGATTATTTTGGAAAGGTTACAGTAGACGAAATTTTAGAATTATTTCGATAAAATTATAAGCCAAATTTTTATGAAAGTTTGGTTTTTTGATTTCAATTTTACTTCTAGATAAAAAATTCTGTTTCTTCTTAAGAAATTGTTGAATCCTTTCTGGATACTTGTTTTTTTACATTTTAGATGAAAAATCGTTTTGAAAACTTACTTGATCTAATTTTAACCTTCCTATTTCTCAGTTTTTTGCAAAAATAAAGACGGAAGAGCTCACGACTTTTAGTTAATTAGTAATATAAAAAAAATCGCTTAAGTAGAGAACTAAGCGATTTTTCAATAGATGTAGTTAAGGTAATAAGAATTGGTTAGTAATCTTATTTTGGGTTGTTTAGTGGTTGAAATATAGATTGTTATTTCTTTTTCAAAATTGATAAAAATTTTAGAATTAAAATATCCCTATTTATAGGTATTTTTTAAGGTTTTGAAATCAATCCATATTCTATTGCTGATGTGATTGCTGAACTTAAATTTGATGTTTTAAATTTTTCGATCAAATTTTTTCGATGACTATCTACCGTATGTGTACTAATAAATAACTTATCTGCAATTTGTTGTGTTGTTAATCCTTGTGCAGCTTCAATTAAAACCTCTTTTTCGCGACGCGTCAATTTCGGAATCGTATTCAAACCATCTTTTTCCTTTTTACTCATCACATTTTTGGTTTGTGAACAAAGAAATTTCTTTCCATCAAAAATAGAATTAATTCCTTCTAATATTTCGTCAACAGAAGCATTTTTCTGAATATAACCCGAAGCACCTTCTTCCAAACAACTATTAATTACAGCGTATTCATTGTGTACGCTCAACATAATAATGTGCATATCAGGATATTTTTTCTTGAAAGGTTTAATCAATTCAATACTATTAGTATCCGATAAATTGATGTCTAACAAAAGAATATCAATTTCTGTTGTTTTTAAGGCTTCTTGTAATTGTTGAGCCGAAGCATAACAATCGACCACTTGTAAGTTTTGTTGATTACTCAAAATATTTCGCAAACCTTCTAATAATAAAGGATGATCGTCTGTGATTGCTATTTTTATCATAAGTTATATTTTAGGAAATTGGAACTCTATACTTGTTCCTAAATCGATTTCTGAATGTATATTTAATTGTCCTTTTAAAAATTGAATGCGTGATTGAATATTATGTAAACCTGCTGATTTCGTTAGTTTTGTATTATTCATGTCAAAGCCTTTCCCATCATCTTCAACGGTTACAGAATAGTTTGTCTCATCTTCTACAAATTGGATGATAATTTGTGCTGCATTTGCATGTTTAATGGCATTATTTACTAATTCTTGAATGATACGATAGACCAATAATTGATTTTCTTTGTCAAGAGAATTAGTATAGCTCAAAAATTGAACATCAATATCCAATTGTTCATTTGACATTCGGATTGCATATTCTTTTAAGGCTTCTTCCAAACCATATTTCAACAACAAATCTGGCATTAAATTATGTGCTACACGACGCAATTCATCAACTGCTCCATCTAATTGATGAATGGATTTTGCCATATCCTTTTTAGAATGATTGTCAATTTTATCGTTGAGATGCGTTAATTGAATTTTTGTTCCAGAAAGTAAGCCACCTAAACCGTCATGTAAATCACGTGCAAGACGAGCACGTTCTTGCTCTTGACCATCAAGAAGTGCTGTTAAAGTAGATATTTTAGAATTTTGACGTTCTTGTTCAATTTCCAATTTATACAATTCTTCACGTTGTTTTAGATGTTTGTTGCGTTGTTTTAAGGCATAAAGCAAAAGAGCAAGTAAGGCGATGAAAAAGATAATCGAAAAGATGTAATATTTGTTTAATTTATTTTTGAAATTAAGTTCGGTGATATAATTAACCAATTCATCCTTTCTATTTTTATTTTCTAGTTTAGAAAGCCTTAAATTTTGTTCAGAAATCGTTAATTCTTGTGAACGTTTATCGGATTCTAATCGAGTTAATTTTAATTGTTTACGTTGAAATTCTTCACTTAATCTAGAATTTTCTAATTCTTGTTCTTGTTGAATTCCTAATGAATGCATTAGTTGAATTTGTTGTTCTTTTTTCTCAGCTTCTAATTGCAAACGAATCATTTGTTGTTGCTGACGTTCTTTATCAAACTGAGCTTCCAAACGTTTACTGATTTGCGCTTGCTCGTTATCATAAATTTCTTTGTAAGTGGAAGTGTACAATTTATAATAACGCAAGGTTTCTTTGTAATTTCCTTCACGATCTTCAATATCAGATAAACTCAAATACAGAGAAAGCAGAATATTCTTGTCTGGAATTGTATTCTCGTTGACTTTTATAAGCGAATTAAGTAAATAATTTTTTGCAGTAGAAACTTCGTTATTTTGTAAAGATAATTCTGCTAAAATACCATTAGCAGCAGCAACGTGATCGGATTGATGATTTTGTTCAGCAATTTCTTTGGCTAAATACGCATATTTGATAACTTTTACTTGATAGTTTTTGGGATAAAACTGAAGATATAAATTGGCTAGATTAATAGCTACAAACGACAAGTCTGTCGCTGTAGCCATTTCACTTTTGTTTTTATAATACGTATTTATAGCGTTAGTATAATATTTTTCAGCTAAATCTCGTACAAAAATATTTTTCTCATTTTGCATAAATTTTTGCTCGTACATGTATCCAATCGACATATAAGAAGCAAAAATTAAATTAGGATTATTTTGTTTAAGTGCTACTTCTAGAGCAAGTTTGCTGTACTTTTCTTGTAATTCATAATCATCCCATCTCGAATAAATTCCAGTCAATTCGTTATAAATAGAACTCATTCGTGTAAGAACAGTTGGCGTAACAGTAGCTTTATCTAGAAATTTAAGACCATCAATAAAGTTTTTTACAGCCTTAGAGTCTTCATTGTTTCTTAAATTCAACCATCCTTCGCAATATTTAACATATCCTTTTGTTGAATAATCAGTTGTGCGTCCGCTGTAATAAATTGCTTTTTGCAAATTATAATTTGTTGCATTCAAATTATCATCAATACGATTATTCATTGCAGAAACAGCATGTAAATATGCAGCATATTTTCCATCACTCAGTTTTTCGGCGCTAGAAATATTTTGTTTCAAAACAGCGAAAGCTTTTTCTTTTTGATTATTAAATAATAAAGCTTGCGCATATTTTCCTGTTATTTCGTATCGTTCAATAGAATTAGGAGCTGTTTTATTATATTGATTCTCAAAATTAATCAGTACTTCTTGTGCATTAGCAATTCCACTAATAGCGCATAAAATGACGACTATAAGTTGAAATAAAAGATTTTTTAAAGCACTATTACTTTTTAACATATTGAGATGTTGAGTTTATTTGAGCTAATATAATGTCTTTTGTAGAATCAAAGAAACTAAAACAATCCGAAGAATGTTTTAGTTTGTACATAAGTTGAGGTAGGTTAGGATATAGATTATTGTTATTTCTTAAAATTAATATGAACGTCGAAAAATTCACCCTTTTGAAGAATTCCGTCTAAATTTCGATCAATAATTAAAGCAATATGTACTTGATCGTTGTCGTAAATATTCCAATCCATTTCAGCGTCATATTGATAAACACCTTTTAATGTCCATTTGTAAATATCCCAATTTCCAGACGTTCCAATTTTATCCACACGTTTTTCATTATTTGAAACATAATATAAATATTGATGTCCATCATACGATAAAAACGGATAATATATGACTTGGTTTTTCTCTGCAGCAAAACCACTACTAGGTTCAAAATATGGTATGCTTTCTATTTTTATTCCTTCTTGAAAATTAACATCAGCCGAACTATCAGTCACTAATGCTTGTGCAGCGTAAAACAGATTTTTCTTTTCTTGATAAGGTTTATTTAGATATTCAATACTAAATTCTTCAGGACGAAGCGTAATTGTTTGATCAGCTTGATTAATATTAAATGTTTTATTTCCTTGTTTTATTATAATATTATTAGTTGTATATTCTTGTGCATTTCCAAAAGAAGGCAAAAGACTACAAACCATTAGAACCATTATTTTTTTCATCTACTTTTCTATTCTGATAGTGCTAAATTATTTCGAAAATTCTTCAAAAAACTCACTATAATTATTGAATTTACTAGATTAAATCGTAAATAAAAGAAATAACGAATTTATTTTAACTAATGGTACAAGAATAACAACTGTGTACAAATATCAAAAAGTAGATGAAAATACGCTGGTGTTGATAGAATATCGTGATAAAAATAATGATGGGAAAGAAGATAAAATCTTAAATTATTATGAACATAAATAACGCAAAAAGACAGCTTAATTAGTTGTCTTTTTTATTAAAAATTATTTCAATTTTGCGAGAAAACAATATAATTCCTTGCTAATTTATCTTTGTCAATATCAAACAAATGCAATTCAATTTCTTGTTGAATTTTCTTTAAATCTTTAATTGGTATTAATATCGAAGTCTGAAAAATAACTTCTGGTAATTGAGAATCTTCTAAATAATCAATGAAAACTAAATCTCCAACATCTAAATCATTTTCATTTTTAATTTTCTGAATTGCAAAATCTAATTTTGAATACTTAATAGAAGAATATTTTGTTTGATATAAACCAAAATCTCGATTATAACTAATTGTCTTATTATTGATAATAATATTCTCTTTTCCATAAATATTCCACAGAAAATATCGAATAATAAAATAGAAAATAAGGAAGCTGATTATAGAAATTGGAACAAAGAAATTTTGCGGCTCCGAATCAATTATTGTGATTAAACTAATCGGAATTGAAATCATCAATAAAATGCAAAAGAACAAAAAGAATTTTCTCCTTTTAGAAGGATTAATTTCTAAAGTGACGTACAAGTTAATGTTATCTTTTGCTATTTTATATTGATTTATCATCTATTCAATTCTTTTATCCTTGCTTTGTTTCTTCCGTCCAAAAGTGACGCAACAGCCCAAATTGCTGCGGGCAACCATCCAATTAAGGTGATTTGTAAGATTAAGCAAATAACGCCTTGTATTATTTTTCCTCTTAAAATGAATGATAACCAAGGTAGGAGTACGGCTAGTATGATCATTGTGTTGTATTTATCGAATTAATTATTTCGTTGTAATGTAAAATTGAAACTTTATTTGATGTTGAATGCAAATCATTTTCAATAAGTGATTGAGCAACTTTTCCAGCTTCAATTGATTTATATTTAGATAATTTTCCGCGTAAAAAGAAATTGATCAAAGGAAAAACTTTTGAACTTATATTCTCAGCCAAACGATATTCCTCTCGATTGCCAATTAACAAAGATGGACGATACAAGAATAATTGTTTGATAGTATTCTTTTGCAAAGTTTCTTCGGCTTCGCCTTTCATTTTTAAATAAAAATTAGACGAGTTCGCATTTGCACCAACTGCCGAAATATAATGAAACTTAGTTAATCCTTTTTGATTCCCAATCTTTGCAAATTGATTCGGAATATCGACTTCAATTTTACGATAAACATCTAAATCAGGCGTCTTTTTTCGAGTTGTTCCCAAGCACGAAAAAATAGAATCAATCTGCTGGATTTCATCTAAATTAATTTCTGAATTAAAGTCAGTGACGATTTCAATTAACTTTGGATGATTGATTTGTTGAGGTTTTCGAACAATTGTGATAATAGTAGCATAATCAGGATGATTGAATAACTTTTCTAAGAGAAGAGAACCAATTAAACCTGAGCTTCCTAAAACAAATGCAGATTTACCCATCATCTAAATTTTCATTAACAACCAATACCACGCACCATTTACATCACCTTGTTCCAAAAGTTTTGCTGCAACTTGATGACGAACCTCAACAGATTTAAACTTTTGAATATCTAATCGTTCTGTCAATTGTTCCTTGAAATTAAGAATCATTTCATCTGTAGGTAATTTTTCTACATTTCCTAATTGACCTAAATTATTACCTGTTAAATAATTAGAATGCTTCACTTCGTCAGGAAGTTGATCTATTCCCAAACCAATTGTACGCGTAGGTTTTTCGACTTCGAAGATCGATTCTGGAATAACTCGGCAATAATAATCACCTCCCATACGAGCAACTAAATCCAAATCATAAGGCGAAACTTTATCATTTTCATCCAGTAAATCCTCTTGTACATGCATGCGCACAATTTCTGCAATCACCAAATTAGCTGCACCTGGTTGATCTGTAACAGAAATTACTTCACGCACTTTACATTCAAATTGAATCGGAGATTCGGCTACACGAGGAGGTTTAACCAACTCTGAAGGTAATTCTGTAAAACCAGCTTTCACAAATTCATTTACACCTTTTGGATATTCCACACTTGCCAACGATTGTTGCTGAACCATGTTATAATTGACAATATTAATTACACATTCAGGGTGTTCCCAAACATTTTCTAATGTATGCTTTGTCGATCCATCTCTCATTTTTCGAAGTGGAGAAAATACACAAATAGGCGGATTTTGTCCCATCATATTGAAGAATGAAAATGGGCTCAAATTTACATTTCCGTCTTTATCTATCGTACTTGCAAAGCAAATAGGACGTGGAGAAATAGCGTGTTTGAAAATGTCATTAAATTGACTTGTATTTGGCTCAAAAGATTTTGTATGTTGCATAAGTTGAGTTTATTGGGTATAAAGATGAACAGAATTTACTAATTTTCCTAATCCTGTAACAGACATTTCGATAGTATCATTTGGTTGTAACCATTGTTCTTTATAAGCTGGATTCTGACGTTTTCCAGTTCCATTCAATTCAAGAAAACAACCTGTACCAACCGTTCCAGACCCTATAATATCACCAGGATAAAGTTTGACACCATACGAAATACGTTCGATAATCTCGGCGAAAGTCCAATGCATATCTTTGAAATTTCCATGAGAAACTTCAATATTATTGACTGAACAAGACATTTCTAAATCATAACAATTTCCGATATGTCCTTCTTTAGGCTCAACTTTGTATTTTTCGATTTCGTTTGGTGTTACTAAATATGGACCAAACATCGAAGCGAAATCTTTTCCTTTTGCAGGACCAAGATTCAGTTTCATTTCTTCCATTTGTAACGCACGTGCACTTAAATCATTCAAAATCATAAAACCACCAATATATTCATCTGCATGTTCTGCTTTTATATTGATACCTTCTTTTTTGATGACAATAGCGACTTCAAGTTCAAAATCCATTCGATTGAAATGTTTTTCCATGGCAATTATTTTTCCTGGACCTTGAATAGCTTGATGATTAGAGAAATAGAACACAGGAAATTGATCAAATTCTGGAATCATATCCAAACCTCTATTCAACCGAGAAGTTTCTACATGTTGACGAAACGCATACGCATCTCTAAAACTTGAAGGATGAGGTATTGGAGCCAAGATTTGAGGCTCTTTTACTAGAGCTTTCTTATGTTCACCACGATTGATTTCGTTTGTAATCTGTTGACAAATTATAAGTGAAAAATCATCATCAGCTAAAATATCAATTAGGGTAGAGGGTAAGTTGTGATTAATCTGTGTCAAATCATAGATAGAGTCTTGCAAAACAAGACCTACTTTTTCTTGTCGATTGTCTAAGAAAGTAACGAATTTCATTATTTGTTGTTTGAGAGGTGAAGATACGAAGATGATTTTAATGTTGAAATAAGTGAAGAAAAAAAGAGAAAATTTATAGAACTTATTTTATTTATTCATAATAGAATCTATTTTCAACGTTAACTTATCAGCACCTTTTGCATTTAGATGATCTGAATTTTTGAAATCTTTTTTATTGAAATCTTTATTATTAATAAAATAATCGATGAAAACGACATTATCGTATTTCGATAAGCGATTAATATTATTTTTTAAGTTGAAATATTGAGGTGTATTTATGACATAATTTTTATATAAATTGGTTGTAGGAGTAGCCAATAGAACAATTTTTATATCATTTGATTTTGCTTGTTTTATAATTTGTTCTAAATCATAAAAATGTGTTTTTATAATACGTTGTACTTGATTTGAATTTAAATTTGCACGATGTCTTTCAAACGTTTTTTTAGCGTAAATACTATCATTCCAACTTGGTTCGTATCGCTTTTTTATATAACCATTAATATCTATTGTTAAATTATTTTTATCCTGAATCCAATAATCTTTTATTCGATTATAATTAACATCAATAGGTTCTGAAAAAATTTCGTAATTAAGATTAAAGTCGTTATTATTTATATCAATTTTCCAATAAATTGAATAATATTTTAATTTCTTTTGATTAAAATTATTCAATTGTTTTGTAAACGAAAAATACGAAATGGGAATAATAATGGTTTTTAAATTGGGTAAATATTTTCGATTTTGTTCAAAAATTTTATAATCTAAATCTAGTGATTGAGCAGAATGTGCAGCATTAAAAGTTTTATTGGTAAATAATTTTGGATTGAGCCCTGTAAAAGTATGTGAACTTCCAAGAATCAAAGTTTCTATTTGTTTTCCATTTTCTTTTAAATAATCTGCTTTGTATTTGTAATCGTTGGGAATTTTTCGAAGTGTTTGTTCTATTCCAATTATTATCATAATGACAACTATGAATAAAGGTATTATGAAGCGTACTATTTTTTTCATGCAGATTTAAAAATCTTGAAATTCTATTTTTTTAGAATTGCACAAAAGTAATCTAATTCGGTATAATTTTTTGTCAATTTTTTACCTACTTTCTTATTTTAAACTTACTTTTGAGTTAAAATTCAATAACATGATAAACCCAAATGATAGACTATTAGTGATAAGTACGAGTACTATTCACGGCTATAGTTTTTTAGAATATATAAAAGATGAAATCAAAGAATTTATTCAATCTGATGAAATTATTTTTGTTCCTTATGCGCGACCTTCGGGAATTTCGTACGATGAATATACGCAAAATGTAAAAGATGCTTTGCAAACGGTTGGGGTTTCTGTAAAAGGTTTGCATACTTTCGAGAATAAAAAAGAAGCAATTTTGCATGCGAAAGCGATTTTTATTGGAGGAGGAAATACATTTTTATTGCTAAAAACGTTGTATGAAATTGGTTTGGTAGAAGAGTTGAGAAGTGCTGTACATAACGGAACACCATATATTGGTACAAGTGCTGGAAGTAATTTGACAGGTTTAACAATTGGTACAACAAATGATATGCCGATTGTTTATCCGCCAAGTTTTGATGCGTTACAATTTTTACCTTTTAATATTAATCCGCATTATTTGGATCCTGATCCAAATTCTACACATAAAGGTGAAACAAGAGAAACTCGTATCAATGAATTTCACAAGTTTAATCATCAAGTTGTCGTTGGATTGAGAGAAGGAAGTTGGCTTCGTGTAGAAAATGGAGTAGTGGAATTGAAAGGAAAATTATCGGCCCGAATTTTTAGACAGAGCGAACAACCAATTGAAATTGAATCCGGTATTTTAGAGGAAAAAGTTTATAGTATTTAAAAATCATTTATCTTTAAATTTCATAATATGAATTTAGAGAACAATGAGGATAAATAAATTTTCTTTTATTTTTTTGATCCTTTTTACATTTGGTTGTAAAGAAAAGATCGTTAGTGAATCATCAGTTTCAGAGATTCCATCTGATTATGAAGAATTATTTTCTGTCATGAAAAAAGGCTTTATCGATAGAGATAAAATTGATTGGGAGAATTTGGAGAAAAAAGTAATCGAGAAAACTAAAATATCGAAAGATTCGGCGATTGTAGAGGCAATTACTTTATTAGGAAATAATCATACACATTATCTTACGAAAGATAAAGTGTTATTAACAGGTCGTTTTCCGAAAGCAAAAGTTGAAAGATAAAGTGTTATTAACAGGTCGTTTTCCGAAAGCAAAAGTTGATAGCGCTTGTTTGTTAAAAGTAGAAGATAATAATAAGTTAACTAAAATTCCTGACGTTGCGTATATTAGGATTAAGCGTCATGGGTACAATAAAACAATAAGTGATAAAGACTATATTTTCAATAATCTGAAAATTATTTCTGAACAAGCAAATTCTAATTATTGGATTATCGATTTGAGAGATAATACGGGAGGTTCTAATTGGGTAATGATAACATCTTTATTACCATTTTTTGAAGATAATGTATTAGGATATTCTAAAATTAATAATGATGATATTCCTTGGTCAAAAAAAGATGGATATTTTTTTAATGGAGTTAATAATTTATCAAAAGGATATATTAATTATCCGATAATAAATACAATTCATCCAAGGAAAATTTATGTTTTGATTAATCATAGGACAAGTAGTGCGGGCGAAGCTACATTAATTACGTTAAAATCACTTTCGAATGTGAAAGTTCTAGGTAAGAAAACGATGGGAGCAGCTACTATGAATACGAATACAAAATTGTCTAATGGCGATATGCTTAATTTAACAGCTGGATATATGATGGATGCTAAAAAGAACATTTATCCATATGGAATTGAGCCAGATTATGAATTGTGCACAGAAGATGAAATTTTAAACTTTATCAAATCAGATATTAAAGAATAGCTTATTTTTCCCAATTTCCTAACAAAATTCATTACAATTTTATAACGAAAATCTATTCGATATTGGTTATATTTGTAGAGTTTAAATTAATTATAATAATAAATCAAAATAAAACTATATGAGTTCTTATGATGTAGCCGTAATTGGTGCTGGACCTGGAGGATATGTTGCAGCTATTCGCGCAGCGCAATTAGGATTTAAAACAGCAATTATCGAGAAAGAAAGTTTAGGAGGTACATGTCTTAATGTAGGATGTATTCCATCAAAAGCTTTATTAGATTCTTCTCACCACTATTACGATGCTGTAAATCACTTTAAAGAGCACGGAATCGAAATCGATGCTCCAAAAGTAAACTTCACTCAAATGATTGCTCGAAAAGCAGGTGTTGTAGATACTAACGTAGCTGGTATCAAATACTTGATGAGTAAAAATAACATTGATGTGTTAGAAGGTACTGGTGCTTTTAAAGATGCAACTCATATTGTAGTTACAGCTAAAGACGGTTCTACTCAAGAAATTGAAGCTAAAAATACAATTATTGCAACTGGATCAGTTTCATCTGAATTACCATTTGCACCAACAGATAAAACTCGTATCATCACTTCTACAGAAGCATTAGCTTTATCTGAAGTTCCAAAACACTTAATCGTTATCGGTGGTGGTGTTATCGGATTAGAGTTAGGATCTGTTTACTTACGTTTGGGTTCTCAAGTAACTGTTGTAGAATATGCAGACCGTGTTATTCCAGGAATGGATGGTGCTTTGTCTAAAGAGTTGACAAAAGTATTGAAAAAACAAGGAATGAAATTCCACACTTCAACTGGTGTAACTTCTGTTGTAAATAACGGAAATGATGTTACATTAAAAGCAACTTCTAAAAAAGGAGAAGAAATCGAAATTAACGGAGATTACGCTTTAGTAGCTGTTGGTCGTCGTGCTTTCACAGGATCTTTAGGTTTAGAAAACGTAGGAGTAGAGGTTGACGAAAGAGGTCGTATCAAAACAAACGATCACTTACAAACTAATGTTTCTAACATTTATGCGATTGGTGACGTTGTTGCTGGTGCAATGTTAGCACATAAAGCAGAAGAAGAAGGTGTTTTAGTTGCTGAGCAATTAGCAGGTCAAAAACCTCATATCAACTATAACTTAATTCCTGGTGTTGTTTATACTTGGCCAGAAGTTGCAGGAGTTGGTAAAACAGAAGAGCAATTAAAAGAAGAAGGAGTAGAGTACAAAGTTGGTTCTTTCCCTTTCAAAGCTTTAGGACGTGCTCGTGCATCTATGGATACAGACGGTTTTGCTAAAATTTTAGCTGATAAAAACACAGACGAAATCTTAGGAATGCATATTATTGGTGCTCGTGCTGCTGATTTAATTGCAGAAGGAGTTGTAGCAATGGAATTCCGTGCATCTGCAGAAGATTTAACAAGAATGTCTCATGCTCACCCAACATTCTCAGAAGCGATCAAAGAAGCTGCTTTAGCTGCTACAGACAATCGTCCAATTCACGCTTAATCAAATAGATTTAAGATAAATTCCTAAAAAGCTGTTCGTAAGAGCAGCTTTTTTTATAATTTTAAACTTTATAAACATCAAGAATGGAAAATATCACGACTTTATTCAAAGAAAATTGGGACACAATATTAATTACTGTTATATCAGTGATAACATTTTATTTTGTATTTAAATCGAAAGAACGAAAGAGAAGAAATTAATTTTCCTTAAAGTAAACTGGGTTTGGGTAAAGAAATTCATAATTAAATTCATCTTGTATTTTTTGACTTGAAATTATTTTTCCTTCACGACTTATAGAGGAAATAATTTTCTTATTTAATTGATATTCTAACACTTCTTCTTTAGTAGGATGTTCTGGTGAAACGATATTATAAATTGATGAATTTTTATTTATATGAATTATTTTTTCGATCACTTGACAAACATCTAGATAATGTATATGATTGACCATTTGAGATAGATTAGAATGTTCTAAAGTTAAATATTTAGAAAGAAATCTATCGTTTCCCATTAGTCCGCCTAAACGTAAAATGATTAATTGATTATATTTTTCTTTTAATTGATTTTCAATTGAATAATAAGGATTATTTAAATGAATAGTTTCAATTGGATTTTCAAAAATAATTTCATTATTTTCAGAATAAATTGCTGTTGAACTAAGCAGAATAAGTTGATTATTATAATCTCCTAAAAAGTCAATTAAATGCTGAAATCTTTTCTGTAAATCGTCTAAATTATTTCTTCTTCCAAATGGAATTGTCACAATAACAAAATCATAATTGTGTTTAATTTTTTCAGATTTGTAATGATCAAAATCGATTGAAAAACAATTTTCTGCATCCGAAATTCGTTTCGTAGTTTCAATCAAAAATTGCTTTTCTAAATACTTTTCTAATCTTGATCCCAACCAACCTTTTCCAATAATCAATCCTTTTTTCATTCAATTTTATTAAGCAATAAATATAATACTGTTCTATTTTCTAACCGAAAATAACTTTCTATTTTTGCCAAATGTTAGAAATTCTTTATCAAGACGAATATATTATTGCCATTAACAAACCAAGTGGATTGTTGGTTCATAAATCTTTTTATGCGCGTGATGCGTCTGTTTTTGCGGTTCAGGAATTACGCAATCAAATTGGTGGACAACATGTTTATCCCATTCATCGTTTGGATCGTAAAACGTCAGGAGTTTTGCTTTTTGCTTTAGATAAAGAAAGTTTAAAAATTATGAATGATCGTTTTGCAACACGCGAAGTTGAGAAAAAATACTTGGCTATTTTGCGTGGTTGGTCGCCAGAAGAAATGACGATAGACTATGATTTGACGAATGATGATGGTGTAAAGCAAAATGCAATTACCTATTTTCATCGTTTACAAACGGCAGAAATTGATTTAGAATATAACAATCATCCGACTTCACGTTATTGTTTGGTAGAAGCAATTCCCGAAACTGGTCGTATGCATCAGTTGCGTAAGCATTTTCGTCATATTTTTCATCCAATTTTGGGAAGTCGTCCGCATGGATGTAACAAGCAAAATAAATTGTGGTTAGAGAATTTTGGATTGAAAGGAATGATGCTTCACGCGCATGAACTAGTGTTTAATCATCCAATTACAAATGAACAACTTGTTTTGAATGCAAAGGTAAATGAAGAATTTTCTAAAGTTGGAGATATTCTTGGGTTAGATTTAGAAAAATATAAATAATCTTAATTAATATTTCTCAATTTATCATTTATATTAAATTTATAATTCAGAACGTTAAATAATTGAAATTGAGAATAATGTTTCATAAATTAGTAGAACCAAATATTCTTGCTTATGAAACATTATTTTTACTCATTTTTTACTTTATTTCTTTTATTTAATTGTTCAGAAAATAAACCTGAAATTAAAAAGCTCACTCAACAAGAATTAACAGAAACAACAGAATTTAAAGAAGCTTCACCCGAAAAAAAACAATTATTTTCTGAACTTACAGCTTTTCAGAAAGATTTACAAAGTAAGCAAGCTCAGAAAATTCCAGATTATTTGGATTGTCCAAAACGTATCGAAGAATTAGATTTGAATACTAAAAATACAGCGATTCGTACTGATGTTGAGGCAAATTCATTTCGATTATCGACAAATTTAGTTACAGATAATTTTGATTTGATTTACAATGAATTAGATTTGAATATTATTAATGAAGCAATAAAATCTATTCCAGAAACGGATTTATTGGCAAATGATAATGTATCGACAAATGTAAAAATTGGTGAATGCGATTATCATACTTCAATTTTGATGAAAAACAAAGAAGTCGAATTTAATATTAAATCTTCGACACCAAAAAATGAATGTAAAAAAGATCAAAAATGGAAATTTGTTTCGAATGGAGAAATTCTTGTTTTAGATCATCGAAAAATGTTATAATTAAAAAAAAGTTCAAATTTTGAACTTTTTTTTAATTTGTATAATAGTTATTATTCTCTAAAAAATTATAACCCAAATCATAATATTGTATTGGTTCATTTTTAAACTTTATTTGAAAGCGTTGATGATCCGTTTCCAATGATTCTAAACTTTTTGGGTTAAAATATTTGTGCTCAGAATTCCAATAATAATTAGGTCTAAAATTGTTTATTTTTATAGTTTTAGATGTAAATTTAAATGGATTTGTTTGATGTTTCATCAATTCTGTCCATAAATAGAACATCTGATAATTACTAAAATCTTCTCCATTTTCTGTTTTATAAAAATAAAGAGGGTTTTGAATTGAAAAATAATTTTGAGATTGATACGGTTTTTTATCTTCCAAATAATAATCCATCAATCGTAAAATATCTAATAATTGTTTAACTTTCGGTGGTCCATCATTTAAATAGAATGAAATTTTCTTGATTACTTTTTCGTCTTTTACAAAGACTAATTCTTCGTAATTACCATCTGTTGCAAGCCTTTCATATTTATTTGGTAAATTCTTAATATCAATCTGATTTAATATTTTTTTAAAGTAATTAAAATATTCCTTATTAATTTTGCCTTTGTAAAGACCTTCTATATTTGTAAATTTTTCACCATCATATATAAAAGTCCCATCAGCCTCTATTCGATAATTATAAATAGGACAAGTTCCATAACAACCACTACTTGTAACGATTATTGCATCAAATTTGTTTTGATAAACTTGTTGTGCTTTTTCTTTAACAAGCATAAAGTTTTCGAAGTAAATAGTATCATTTGTAAATTTCTTTATTTCACCATACTCGATATCTTGTTTTGTTAGTGTATTGTACCAATAAATAATGGAATCTTTAATAATGAATTTTGTCTTATAACCTAAATAATTATTTTTTTTTGTTTTTTTATTATAATTGTGAAATTGATTAGCGTCAAACAATGTATCATTTTGAAAAGTGTATAAAACATTAGGTTTGAAAAAAAAATCAGGAGGAGGTAAATCTTCATCTATCATAGTTTCTTCAGGATAATATTCTTTTATCCAATTTCCTTGTAAAGCATTATTAGCTTTACCATCAAAGGAATTGTGACAACTTGTGATAATTATTAATAGTAGAATATATTGGCTTAATTTATTCATTTTAAACTTTATTTAAATAAATATAGTGATTATTAAAAATAAAAAAAGCAACTTTTAATAAGTTGCTTTTATATATTAATGAGAATGTACATGCATTGAAACGGTTAAATAAGCGAGAATAAAACCGACTAAAATAGAACCAAACTTCTTCAAATTAAATTTATGTCCTTCATTACTTTCAAATAAGATTACTGTAGAAATGTGTAAAAATATTCCCGAAACAATTGCACTCATTTCCAAAGAATAATTAGAAATAATGGTATGTTTTCCTAAGAAATACCCCATTGGAGCAGCTAAAGCAAACAAGGTCATAAACAAAAAACGCTTTGCGTTAGATTCTGTATGTTGACATAATGCGCTAAACAAAATCATTGAAACTGGAATATTATGAACAAAAATTGCCCACATAAAATTGTGAGATTCTGCATTTGCAACAGGAATTCCTTCGATAATCGAGTGTAAAAATAATCCGCCAAAAATTCCGAAAGGAAATTGCTCTTTTTTGTGTAAATGAATATGTCCGTGTTCAACGCCTTTACTGATCGTTTCTAAAATATATTGTACAACAACACCTAATAAAACAAACAATCCAATAGAATGATGGCTATGATTTTCGGATGGATGTCCATAGACTTGTGGCAAAATTTCTAAAACGGTCATCGCCAAAAAATACGCACCACTAAAGGTTAGTAGCAGTTTTGAGTTGTGTTTATTTTTGAGTAATATTCGAGAAAATAAAACTCCTATTAACACACTTGAAATTAAGATTAAACTTTCTTTCATTTGTTTAAAACTAAAATTAAGCGGTCAGAAGTTTGTTCATCAAAAGCATCAAGATTATAATTTCCAAATACTTTATCTAAAATAAAACCTTCCGTTTCGTATATTTTTTTGAAATCGTTGAAATAAATTAAACGAACAAACTCTTCAAAATGAAATATTTCGCCTTTATCTGTGAAATCAATTTCTTTTTTGATAAAACCATTTTCGACAGATTTTGTGATTTTGAATAAAATTCCATCAATCAGCTTTTCCTCATAAGGAATCATTGTCGAAACTACTTTTTCTGCATTCAGATAATCTAAAACAAAGATTCCATGTGATTTTATTTGTTGTTTTACAGTTTCAAAAACTTTAAAATTATCTTCATAATTTTCAAAATAACCAAAACTTGTAAAAAGATTGAAAACCGCGTCAAATTCGTTTGGATGATAAACTTCGCGCATATCATGTTTTTCAAATTTTAAATATTCATTTTCAAATTGTTTAGCGTACTTGATACTTTCTTCAGATAAATCGATTCCCAAAACATCAAAACCTAATTTATTTAATGTAATAGCATGTCGTCCCTTTCCACAAGCTAAATCTAACACTTTTGCGTACTGTGGAAGTTGTAAATATTTCGTGATTTTTTGAATAAAATCTTCCGCTTCTGTTAAGCTTCTGTTCTTGTATAAAATATGATAATATGGCGAGTTAAACCATTTTACAAACCATTGTAAATCCATTGTTGTTATTATTGGCAATTTGAGCAAGTTCCTGTGATGACGCAATTGCAATCTTGCATCGAAAATCCTTCGGGTAAATTAATTTTTATTTCTTCTTTCAAACAAATAAGTTGATTACAAGTTGTGCAACGAAAATGAAAATGATCGTGGTGGTGGTGTGTATGTTCACAACAGGTTTTGCACATCGCAAAATAATTTACGCCGTCATCTCCCACAACTTTATGCATCATTCCGTCTTCGCAAAAATTATTCAGAATACGATAAATCGTTGCTCTGTCCATTTTTCCTTGCAATTGTGTTTCAATTTGTTCCTGATTTAATGCAGTCGTACACAAATTGAACAAATCAATAACCGCTTGTTTGGTTGGTGTATTTCGTCTTTTCATTTCTTAATGCAAATATGTTGCAATAATACAAATTTTATGGGAAATAAAAAATCCTATTCACTTTCGAATAGGATTTTTTTGTCTAGCTGAATTTATTTTCAGTTTCTTATTTTTTTATGTCTGATTCTGAAACGAATTTAGAATGACTTTTTGTTGAAATTAAATTTACTTAGAAATAGCCTCACATTTTTCTTTTAACCAAGTTGTTTCTTTCTCATCTAAGAATGGAGAAATTTTCTCGAAAACAAATTGATGATAATTATTCAACCATGCAATTTCTTCGTTTGTCATTAAATTAACATCAATCAAATTTTTCTCAATTGGGAAAACTGTAATAATCTCAAACTTCAAGAAATCACCAAATTGAGTTGACATCGCTGGTTGAACAATCATTAAATTCTCTATTCTAATTCCGTATTCACCATCGCGATACAAACCTGGCTCGTTAGAAAGTACCATTCCAGCTTTAAGTGGCGTTAAATTTTCTTCTAAACGAATACTTTGCGGCCCTTCGTGCACACATAAGAAATGACCAACACCGTGTCCAGTTCCGTGTCCGTAATTGAAACCGTTTTCCCAAAGCGCTTTACGCGACAAAACATCTAACAAAGAACCACGAGAATTAATAGGAAAAATAGCTTGCGATAAACCAATATTTCCTTTAAGAACTAAGGTATAATCTGTTTTTTGTTGTGTCGTTGGTTCTCCTAACATCAATGTACGCGTAATGTCTGTTGTTCCTTCCAAAAACTGAGCTCCAGAATCAATTAGCAACATTTCTTTTCGTCCTAATGTATAAGCAGTTTCAGGTGAAGCAGAGTAGTGGTTCATTGCACCGTGATCAGCGTATCCACAGATTGTTCCGAAACTTACACCTTTACAATTTTCCTGTTGTAAACGGAAAAATTTCAATTGCTCATCAACTGTAACTTCATTAATGTTATTTTCGATATTTTCTTCTAACCACATGAAAAATTTCGTCAATGCAACACCATCTTTTACCATTGCATTTCTGAAGCCTTCTTGTTCGATTTCGTTTTTAACAGATTTTAGATTTGTTACTGGAGAAGCAATTAAATTAATAGTTGAAGAAGTAGAAATTGCTTCGTATAACGATTGATTAACTCGATTTCCATCTACCAATACATGCGATTTTTCGTTTTGTTTCTTTAAATAATCGTAAACCGCTAAATAAGGTTGAATTGTAATTCCTTCATTTGCTAAAGCAGTTTTTGTTTCTGGAGTTACTTTTGCTTCATCTATAAATAAATACGCATTTTCTGTATCCACAGCGGCATATGAAATTGTCAATGGATTATAGTTAACATCATTTCCACGAATATTAAATAACCACGCAATTTCATCCAACGAATTCATGATATATACATTGGTATTTGCTTTTTTCATCTCATTGCGCACTTCCGAAATTTTTTCTGAAGCAGATTTTCCAGCAAATTTTACATCATAAATATAGAATGGATTCTCTGGTAAAGCAGGACGATCTTGCCAAGCTAAATCAATTAAATCAATATTTTTAACTGAAAGTTGATTGAATGAAAACTCGTTATAATTTTCTGCAAAAGCATTGTGCGCAAACATTTGCGGATTAAGACCAACAACTTCTCCTTCTTTTAATTGAGAAATAATCCATTCGTTGATAGAAGGAGTTTCTGGCATTCTCATTTTCATCAACTCAAAAGTCGTGTCTTTTAATTGATCTTCTGCCTGAATAAAATATCTCGAATCCGTCCAAACAGCCGCTTTTTCTAATGTTACAACTGCAGTTCCAGCCGATCCATTGAAACCTGAAATCCATGTACGCTCTTTCCAACGATTTGGTAAATATTCGCTTCCGTGCGGATCTGTTCCAGGAATAATTGTTGCGCTAACTCCATTTTGTTTCATAACCTCTCTCAAAGCTGAAAGACGATCTGTGATTTTTTCCATTTTATATCGAATTCTAAAAAATTAAACTTTAATAGCCGAAAGGTACGAAGAATGTCGATGAAGGAAAATATAGAAATTAAGAAATATTATTAAGATTATTATCTGGTTTCATCACGATGTTTTTCTGATAAAACAGGTTCTGCAAAAGCAATAAATTCATTTTCTTGTAATTCGATTAATTTATCAAAAACAGATTTATAATTTATTTTTAAAGGAATTTCTAGAACAAAGTATTTTTCATTCAGCGCTTCACTTTCACAATTCAAATTCTTGAAAATATTTCTAATATCATCTCTATTAATTTCATCATTCATTATTATAACTTGAACTGTCGAATTTCCAGAAAATTCAATTACTTTTCTAAAAGTCAAACATTCTTCATCGTTATCATATTCAGCAAATACTATATCGTCACTTGAAAAACATGGACCATAGAACGGAATATTTTCAATTTTATATAATCCTTTTTCTTTGTCTATGGTTTCTGTCCAAAGTGTTTCAACTATTTCTTCTTCTAAAACCTTACTATAATATCGAACCAATATTTTTTCATATTTAGTTTCTTGATCCATGAAATATTTTTTGTTAAGATATAAATTAGTTTAGAATATCGAAAAACAATTATTCCTTTCTCAATTTCCTTTATTTCCCGTACTTTTGTAAAAATTTTATTTCCTTGGAAAATTTCAGAATGATTGCGAAAACCTTTTTTGGTTTCGAAGAAATATTAGCGCAAGAATTAAAAGCGTTGGGTGCGGCAGATGTTAAAATCCAAAACCGAATGGTTGAATTTAATGGCGATTTAGGTTTCATGTACAAAGCAAATTACAGCTTGCGTACTGCACTTCGTATACAGAAGCCAATTCTTTCGTTTTCTGCGAAAAATGATCATCAATTGTATGAGAAATTCAAAAAATTCCATTGGGAAAATTATCTAAATGTCGATCAAACTTTTATGATTGATCCAACTGTTCATTCAGATTATTTTACGCATTCGCATTATGCTGCTTTAAAAGTGAAAGATGCTATTGTAGATCGATTCAAAGAAAAAAATGGTCGTCGTCCAAGCATTGATAAAGATTTTCCAGATGTACGTTTTAACTTACATATTTCGCACGATAAAATTACGTTGTCGTTAGATTCTTCTGGAGAATCGTTGCACAAACGTGGTTATCGTGAAGAAACTGGTCCAGCTCCAATTAACGAGGTTTTAGCAGCAGGTTTGTTGTTGCAAGCGGGTTATGATGGAAAAGGAAATTACCTTGATCCAATGTGTGGTTCGGGAACAATGTTGATTGAAGCGGCGATGATTGCGAATAATATTCCGCCACAAATTCATCGTAAGCATTTTGCTTTTCAGAATTGGCCAGATTATGATGAAACATTGTTTACACAAATTCGTAATACGCGCTTAAATCGAATCAAAGAATCTGAATATAAAATTGTTGGATACGAAATTTCTCCAATGATGGTAAAAATTGCGCAGATGAATATAAAATCTGCTGATTTAGAGGATTTTATTGAAGTTAGAAATCAAGATTTCTTTACATCTAAAAAGGAATTGTTCCCAGTTTTATTGGTGTTCAATCCGCCTTATGATGAGCGTATCGAAAATAATAACCAAGAATTTTACAAACAAATTGGTGACACGTTAAAATCGAGTTATCCAAATACATTGGCGTGGTTTATCACATCAGATTTACAAGCCAAAAAATATGTCGGTTTACGTCCTTCGAAGAAAGTAAAAGTGTTCAATGGTAAGTTAGAATGCGACTTTTTACAATACGAAATGTACGAAGGAAGTAAAAAAGCTAAAAATCAAAATTAAGAGAAGTGAGTCAATTTATAAAAGAAATTTGTCAAGATCAAAAAGTATATCTTTTAACTTCGGAAGAAGGTTTTGCTGTTTCGTATTCAGAGGAATTTGAGTATGAAGATGGCTCTAATTTAGAGGTTATTTGTTTTTGGTCGAATACAGATTTAGCTGAAAAAGCGAAACAAAATCAATGGGCAAATCATAAAATTGATTCGATAGATTTGAATACTTTTTTAGAAGAATGGTTGTTCGGAATGATTGAAGAAGTTTCTTTGGTTGGAATTAATTTTGACGAAACTTCGAAAGGAGAGGAGCAAAGTCCATTGGATACTATTTTGGCAATTGTTCATGAATTGAATCAATCAAAATCAACTTTCAAATTGAAGCATTTTAAGAATTTAGATGAAATTCAGAAAGTAACTTTAGAATTGAAAGAATCATTCAATCAATAATATATTTTGGAAAAAGAAGATTTACAACTTTCGATAATTATTGCCGTTTACGAACGTCAAGATGAATTGACAGAATTATTGTCAAGTTTAACGAAACAAACGGATAAGTCATTCGAAATTATTATTGTAGACGATGGTTCTAAAAATAAATTGGATGCTGTTTGTGCTAAATTTGAAATTCAATTAGATCTTCATTATTATTACAAAACAAATTCAGGTCCAGGAAAATCGAGAAATTATGGAATGGAGAAAGCGAATGGAAATTATTTCATTTTCTTAGATTCTGATACGATTATTCCTGCAACTTATATTGAATCGGTTAAAAAAGAATTGACAACTAATTTTGTTGATGCTTTTGGCGGACCAGATGATGCAGATGACTCGTTTACAGATTTGCAAAAAGCAATTACTTTTTCGATGACTTCTTTCTTAACAACAGGAGGAATACGTGGAGGAAAAAAGCAAATTGGTAAATTTCAGCCACGTAGTTTTAATATGGGAATTTCACGAAAAGCGTACGAAAAAACGGGTGGATTTGCTGATTTGCGTGTTGGAGAAGATCCAGATTTATCGCTGCGTTTGTGGGAAAATGGTTTTGAAACGCGATTATTTCAAGATTCGAAAGTGATACATAAACGTAGAACTTCGTTAAAGAAATTTGCGAAACAAGTGTATCAATTTGGAGTTGCACGCCCAATTCTTAATCAACGACATCCAAATTATATCAAACCAACTTTTTGGTTTCCAAGCTTATTTTTTGTCGGAACTTTAGTTGCATTTTTATTTTTATTGTTGAGTTTTATTCTTCCAAAACATCGATTTATTCTTCAAATTCCATTTGTTTTGTGGTTAATTTACATGTTTTTGATTTTTATTTTCTCAACTATTCGTTTTAAATCAGCGGTAGTTGGTTTATTGTCGATTCAAACAACTTTAATTCAATTTTTCAATTATGGTTATGGATTTTTAGAAAGTCAATTCAGGTTGAATATTCTCAAACAGAATCCTAAAAAAGTTTTTCCGAGTCATTATCATATCGATTAAATATAAAAAATAAAGGTCAAGAGAAATCTTGACCTTCTTAATTTCAAAGCATTGCTTTGAAATCTAACTTAAAATACTAATAAACTCAAATTTAACATTTATTGTTGAGATTAAATCATAAATACTCTATTGTATTTTGTTAATCAATTAGTTAAAATAGGTTTACTGAATGAGTTTTCAATAGAATATCATAATAATTGATTAATCTTCTTAAATAGTTAGTTGTATAGAAATCTATTCTATTTAAATCCATTTAGGTTTAAAAAATTTTATTTTAGCTATTTATACTAGTTCCATTCAATCTTTTCGATTAGTTCTCTCAAATATTTCGTAATTTTGCAGACTTAAATTAGAGTAATGCGTACAAAATCGACTGGAAAAAAGAAAATTAATGTAATTACGTTAGGATGTTCTAAAAATGTATACGATTCTGAGGTGTTAATGGGACAGCTGAAAGCCAATGGGAAAGAGGTTGTACATGAACAATCTGGGGAAATTGTAGTGATTAATACTTGTGGTTTCATTGATAATGCAAAGGAAGAAAGTGTTGATACAATTTTAGATTATGTGCAACGTAAGGTAGATGGTTTGGTAGAAAAAGTTTTCGTGACAGGATGTTTGTCAGAGCGATACAAACCAGATTTAATTGAACAAATTCCAAATGTTGATCAATATTTTGGTACGCGCGAGTTACCATTATTGTTAAAAGCTTTAGGAGCAGATTATAAGCACGAATTAGTTGGAGAACGTTTAACAACAACTCCTCGTCATTATGCTTATCTTAAAATTGCAGAAGGTTGTGATCGTCCTTGTTCTTTCTGTGCAATTCCTTTGATGCGTGGAGGAAATGTTTCTCGTCCAATCGAAGATTTAGTTACAGAAGCTACTAAATTGGCAAAAAATGGAACGAAAGAATTAATTTTGATTGCGCAAGATTTAACGTATTATGGATTAGATATTTATAAAAAACGTGAATTAGCGACTTTATTAAGAGAGTTAGTGAAAATTGAAGGAATCGAATGGATTCGTTTGCATTACGCATTTCCAGCTGGTTTCCCAGAAGATGTTTTGGATGTAATTCGCGAAGAACCTAAAGTTTGTAATTATATCGATATTCCGTTACAACATATTTCGACAAAATTATTAAAATCAATGCGTCGTGGTACAACACACGAAAAAACAAATGCTTTGTTAGATGCAATGCGTACAAAAGTTCCTGATATGGCGATTCGTACAACGTTAATTTGTGGTTATCCAGGTGAAACCGAAGAAGATTTCCAAGAAATGAAAGCGTGGGTACAAGAGCAAAAATTTGATCGTCTGGGATGTTTTACTTATTCACACGAAGAAAATACACATGCTTATAATTTGGAAGATGATGTTCCAGAAGAAGTAAAACAACAACGTGTTGAAGAGATTATGGAAATTCAATCTCAGATTTCGTACGATTTGAATCAAGAAAAAATTGGAAAACAATTTAGAGTAATGATTGATCGCAAAGAAGGTGAGAATTTTATTGGTCGTACAGAATATGATTCGCCAGATGTTGATAATGAAGTTTTGATTTCTGCAATTGATACCTATTTACCAGTTGGTGATTTTGTAAATGTAGAGATTATCGAAGCTTACGAATTCGATTTAATTGGAAAAGTAATTGATTAATCAATTTTAGATATAATAAAAAACCACTTCAAATAAAGTGGTTTTTTTATGCTTAATTTTTTTCTTTATTTTTTCAATATTTCATCAAAAAATTCTTTCGAATCGTTATCAAACGTAGGTTTTTGTAACAATAATTGGGAGATTTTTACAATTTTATCAAAATCTTGTTGCGTAAAATATTCACCAAAATGTTCATTGCAAAAATCACCTAAATTTCCTAAAACGATATTCACTTCTTCTTCGCTCAACTCACCTTTTTGTTTCCAACGTTCACGGAACAAACTTGCAGCTAAATAAGAAGAAATATCGATCAAATCATCTATCGAAATATTAGATCCGTTTTTCAATTTTGCCATAATCAACGTATCCATATCGCGATAAATTACTTCTCGTATTGTCAAATCTTTATTTTCCATTCTTTGTATTCTTTCGCAAAATTAGAGATTAAAATTTGGATCTACTTGAAATTTCATCAATTCTTTCGTCTTCGGATGCGTAAATTCTAAGGATTCGGCATGTAAATGCAAACGATTTGTTTTCGTACCATATAAATCATCACCAATAATTGGTGCATTTAGTCCCAAACGATGCGAAGCATGCATGCGCAACTGATGTGTACGACCGGTAATTGGATAAAAATAGACAAGCGTTTTATTGTCTTTTCTTGCAATGACTTCATACTTTGTCTGCGCCGTTTTCCCATGTTCATAACAAACCATTTGTCTCGGTCTATCGTCCAAATCCACACGTAAAGGTAAATCTATAAAACCATTATCGCGCTCAATATTTCCATCTAAAAGTGCAATGTAGCGTTTCTGAACTTTACGTTTAATGAATTGTTGTTGAAGAAGTTTATGACTTTCTTTATTTAACGCCAAAACAAGAATTCCAGAAGTTGACATATCCAAACGATGAACAATAATTGGACCTGTTGCCAATGGAAATTGATGTTTAATTCTAAGATAAACCGAATCTTTAATCTCAATTCCAGGAACAGAAAGAAACTCTTCTGGTTTATTGATGACAACCAAATCATTATCTTGATATAAAATTTCTAACTCTTCAACAGTTGAATTTTGCTTCAACAATAAGTTTTCATTCAGTTCAATTCCTTGCAACATATGTCCTAAAATAGGCTCACATTTTCCTGTACAAGCTGGATAAAATTGACCATGTTTTCTAACCTCAGATTTTGGCGAATCTCCCCACCAAAACTCAGCCATACAAATTGGTTCTAAATCATTTTGAAACGCATATTGCAATAATTTGGGTGCAGCACATTCACCAGCAGCAGCAGGAGGTTGTTGAAATACAGTTGTTGAAAAAATTTCTAATAATCCTTTTTCTTGCTTAAACTTATTCAAGAATTGATATTGATTAAACAATTGATTTTGAAGTAAATTAGATTTTATTTTTCGTTCTTCTTTTAATGAATTGATTTCATTCTTAAAAACATTTATTTTGCTTAATAAAATCTGTTTTTCAGAATCAAGTTTTTCATTTAGAATTCTAAATTCATATTTATCACGTAAACTTTGTTTGACTAAATCTTCTTCAAAAAATTGAATTTCATCTTGAGATAAAGTTGGAGAAATTGTTTCTCGTTGATATTTTCGGTCTTTTTTATTTGATTTTAAAAGTTGTTTTCCTTCTTCAATTTTTAACTTAGAATTGATTTCAAATTGAATAAAATCTTCTTTAAGTTGTAGATAGTTTTGATCATTTTCTAATGATTCTAAAATACGATTGATTTCATTCAAACGTTCTTCTTGTTCTAAGAAAAAACCATTTTTATTCAACATATCAAAAATAGGTGGAACAAAAAATTTGTGTTGATTAGTATTAGCCAATTTACCTGAAACTGCCGCTAAATATCCTACTTCATTCTTTTGATTTCGAACAACTAAAACACCAAACATTTTACCAATTGGAGTGGAAGATTGGTCATTTTCTAAACCAAAATTATGTTCAAAATCGGTTTGATTTTCCAAGTATTCTTGTAGCTCTCTACATGCTTGCTTCGCAATTTCAGTAGGTTCATAATAAAATGGATAATCAAACTTTTTGGGAAGTTCGTACGTAGTAATTGGATGTTTAAAATATTGAAAATAATTGGACATTTGCTTCTTTAAAATCGATGCAAAGATACAGTTTAAGCAATAAATTTTGAAATTGTATTACTCAATTCGTTCCAATAAATACCAATTATCTTTCAATTTTTTAGATATTTTATATTCATTTTGAAATTCATAACGATTTTTACTCTCTGGACTTTTAGTGTAAAATAATTTATTATAGTTAACCCGTTGTGCATATTAAATAATTTGAGTTTTTAG